>JBMFOM010000005.1:0-41161 GCA_049969615.1 Caldifarciminota bacterium | reverse complement strand
TCAAAAATCCCATTAAGAGTTGGTGCATGTGGTAGTTTATTACTGCTTATCAGCCGGGATCACGGCCAGGCGCGGAATTCAGCTGTAGCTTGAATTAGGACTGATCAGATCCGGCTCAGCTGGCCCCGGCCCATGGCCTCAGACTAAAATGTCCGCCTCCATGAAAGAGAGAATTAAGAAATGAGGCGGACAAATGAAAAACAACCTTATCCTCCATAGGATAAAGGGAGCTGAAGGCCTCGTTCAACTATTCCTGGGCCAACTCTCTGGCCTTGCCCTGGCCATAATGCTCACGCTCAGAGACCCGGACCGATTGCGAGGCCCTTGTGCCACGGCCGCGCCTTCAATCCATAAAGGGCTGAGATGCGTCAGGTGAGTTTCACAAACGTTTGATCCTGCGCAGAAGGTGGGTTACAAAAGCCTCTTTATCTCCCCGACCTCCACCTCACAATTGCCCTCCGCATATAGCCTTATTATTGGTTCGGTGTTGGAGGGCCTAAGGTGAATCCACCAGTCCTCTGCCCTTATATAGACCCCGTCTGAGTAATCCTTTTCCAGGCCGGGCCATGTTTTCTCGGCCAGTTCCCTTGCCCTGGCTATTTTGTTCGCGACATCCGCGGAGTCCTCGCCGGGGAACCTGAGCTTGACCATCCTGAAAGATGGGATGGAGGAGAGCGCGTCCGGCAGCTCGCCTCTGGCGGCTAGGGAGAGTATGACCCCAGCCGCGGCCAGCGCGTCCCTTGTCGGGTTTATCTCGGGTATGATTATCCCGCCACCACCCTCGCCCGCGAGGACCGCTTTCTCTCTCTCGGCCGCGTCAAAAAGATATGCCTCACCGACCGGAACCCTGACTACCCTTGAGCCAAACCTTTTCGCAACATGTTCGGTCATCATGGACGAGGAAAAATTGGTGATTACGGTCCCGGGGTTTTCTGATAGGATTACCCACGCGACCAATGGAAGGGTGTGTTCCTCCGAAAGGAGACCCCGCCCCTTCACGCCAACAAGCAGTCTATCCGCGTCCGGATCACATGCCAGGCCCAGATCAGCCCTAGCTTCAATGAGCAGAGCATCCAGCTTCGGTAGGTGCTCTTTTTTGGGTTCGGGCGGGTGAACAAATATCCCTGAACCCTCGCAATTGAGCCTTTGAACGGAAACGCCCATTTCTTCCATGAGCCTGGGAAGCGCAAAGGAACCAGCGCCGTTGATCGCGTCAACAGCCACATTAATGCCATCCGCCCTTTCAACGAACCTTGAGGACATGACGGCCTCAAGGTGAGCCAAAAGCGGGTCTGGGTCGCGTTCCTCCCGGCCAAAGGAGTTGTATGACGCGAATCCCTGTGCCTCTTCGGCTAACCTGGCTATCTCCGAGACCTCTTCGGCCAGAGGAAAGACCCCGCCGCGCTTTGTGAACTTGAGTGCGTTCCACTCTATTGGGTTATGGCTTGCCGTTATCACGATTCCGCCGGCGGCGCCCCTTTTTCTGGTATGGAGCAAGGCTGTTGGTGTAGGCACCACATCAAGGTGGATGATATGCCTGCCCATGGTGAGGAGGGTTCCGGAAACCAGGTGATATATGGCTGGGCCGTGGGGCCTCGTGTCTCTGGCCAGTATGTATTGCCCCGGACCAGCCCAGACCGAAAACGCCGATGTGTATCTGATAACCACCTCGGGCGTCAGGTCAGACCCAGCGACGCCCCTTAGTCCGGATACTGTAAGCTTTATCATTCTCTCACATTCTCTCAGAAGTCAAAACCGCCTCCTCCGGAGAACGTCGCCAGATCACTGCCAGCGTAGTGAAGTGTGGCCTCAAGGAACACCCTGTGGCTGGACCAACTGAGCGCGGCCCCCGGCCCCACGGAAACATAGCCAGCGGTTGCTAGCGATGGGATGTAGCCAAAGGTATATTTTATGGGGAGGGCTATCTCCCAATTGCTAAAAATAAAACCCGGTACTATTCCCGCCGAACCGTAATATGCAGAGGAAGATGTGTCGTAAGAGGAATCTGACCCAGCGATGAAAAACTTTCCCGTGCCAGCACCAGCCTCAAGGAACCCGCTTGCTAGGAATGGTCCGGCCGTGAAAAATTCACGCTTTATGTATGGGCATGCGGTTATTGAAATCACATACTCGTCAGTATCAATCGGCTTGTAGCGAAATAGCGCGATCCCCATGCCAGCCTCTGTCCGGTGGGCCAAGCCATATCTGATCCAAACCGTTGGAAACCCAAGGATACGGATGACTCCCTGGGTGTCCTTAATCGAGCTATCCGGCTCCCTCTCCTCCGTGATCGGAAACGCGGTCCAAGATGCGCCAACCGTCGCGTCTGACTCGTGCAATGCCCTGGGGCTGTGATAGGAATTCAGGGAGCAGGAGAGGCACAGCAATGGTATAAGTCTTCTCATAGCCAAATGATAATTGGTCTAAATATTGCGTTGCAACTCAGAGACCAAGGATAGACTGGGATTTTTCAGGGTTTCTGAGCAATATTAAGTGGGCTAATCCCTTAATAATTCAAGGCTTACGGCCTACCCCAAAATCTGAGTTGCAATTGACTGGCCACGTCGACAGAACTTCCCTTTCCGGGTTGAAGCCCGACCCTTTGTTGGTTTAAGATTTACCACTATGAGATATATTACCCCCTTTCTGATAATTGGAACCGCAATGGCCCAGGAAGGCGTAGGCACCTGGGAGGAGGAGGTTGTCGGGGTTGGCGAGACTGGCTCCTATAACCTCACGGGCAACCTGAGCCTCTGGGGCGTGGGCACATCCCTGGACACCGTGACAAAGCCCCTCTACATGCACCGCGTTGAGCTCGGCTTTGACATGATCTTCGGCGCCTGGCTCTTTGGCTTCGTGAGGCTCCAGTCCTGGGGCACGGAGAACACCTACGACAGGTTCAACATCCCCGAAGCCTATGCGGAGGCCTATTTCACCGACTGGTTCTCGCTTCGCGCCGGGAAACAGTTGCTGTTCTATGGTGATGGCCTCGTCTGGTCTGACAGGCTCAAGGGATACCCCGCGTTGTCCCTTCTCTTTGGCGACAACATCCGCCTGAACCTCCACGGCATCTATACCGAGCCCGCGGCAATAGGCGAGAATCCCTCGTGGATGGCCGGCGCGAATGGTGGCGCTGGCATAGGTCCTGTATATGTTTCTCTCTATGCGCTTTCCAGGCCTACCCCATTGATTGAAGACCAATATGAGCTCTGGGCCGGCGGCAGGGCAGAGCTGAAGTTTGGCATAATGAGCCTGGCCGCTGAGGGCGCTGATTACATCAGCGACACGGTGAGTGCTATATCCGGCCTAGCGACCCTTGACATCGCGCACAGCTCGTTCGGCCTGGGTGGAGCGGTTTTCACCATAGATCCCCTCTGGGTCAACGCGTTTGGCCAAAACATCGTCTATGGCTACGACCAAATTGGTTGGGGCGGCATAGGCGAGGCTTACACCTTCACCCATGCCCCTGACCCCTTCCTCAGGGGATTGGCCAACATATCCGCGATCAACGCTCACGCCAGCTATGGCCGGTATCTGGACTTCCTGCGCCCCGACCTTATGATGACTGCAAGGTTTGATTACTACATGCTTGCATCAGCGTTCACGGCCGATTCCTCTGTAGGAATCGGGAACGAGTTTGATCTCTCGTTCGTCTTTGATGTAACCAGGATGGTGAAGTTCGGGCTTTCCGGAGGCTACCTGATGGCCGATGAAGGCCTTAAGGATGCTGTCGCTGTGAGGGCATGGCTCGCGAAGGACTTCTCCTTTGATTGATAACAGGCAGGGCGCGCCATAAATGTCAAAGTTGCTTGCCTTGGCGCTTGCTTCTGCCTTAGACTTTTGTCATGAGAAAGATATTGCTTCTCCTGTCCATATTGGTGACGGGCTGTTTCTTTGGTACTTTCCAGACCCCCGAGCCCGTTGGCCCAGGAAAGGTTGACGCGCAGTTGTTTGCCGCTTTCCCCGGTTTTGTCCATCCTGACCACGGCCGGGCCGCGGCCAAAGAGGATGTCTATCGGAGCTGGAACATGGGCGGCGCGGTCGGGTTCGGTGTGGCAAAAGAGGCTGATATTGGCGTGATGATGAACGGCATGGGCCTCGGGCCATACGCGAAGATAAGGCTCATGAAGTCATCCAAAAAGGCCGTGAAGGTCACCAGTTTCGCCATTCAGCCATACCTCCTCTATGACATACTCTCGGGAACATACCTTATAACCCCTGGCATCAACCTCATGCTCGGGAACAGGCCCCACAAGAACTGGATGTGGTATATAGCGTGGCAGGGTGTATATGCGCCGCAGGGTGCGACCTCTGGCCAGGAGCTCTGGGGGGAGATTGCCCCCGGCTCGGGCTTTTGTCAACACGCCGCATTCGGCCTTGACTTCAAATACAGGGGATCAGGGAAGTTCGTTGGCATAGAGGGAAAGACGGACTATGGCTTCAGGCTGGAGCTGGGGGGGAGCTACTTCAAGTATTCCGGGAACGGGAGCTACTACCCCATATTCACCATTGGCCTGGGGTTCGTCGGCGGTTCTGCCCTCGGCTGTCTGTCCTTGCTGGGCGGCATTGGGGGGATGATGTAGCGCAAAACCCAGAAATATATTGCTGGTTTAAACCAGAAACACTTTGTCCCGGGGAACAGGGTTCTAATAGCCCCCTGAAAAATCCAGCCACGAGGACATTCCCTCAGGGTTCTCATCTAGCTATGATGAGGCTGACAGACCGGGACTTTTCAGGGTTTCTTATAGCTCAAACCTTGGCCGGGCCGCAAGCTTGTGGATTGGGGGCTGAGGATGGTCCCATCAGCTTCTATAACCACATGTTGGGTTGAGACTGGCTCAACCTCAGGGGAGGTGGCCCATATTTTAACCCAAAGGCCAACCTGAAGCCATTGGGCCAGGAGATCCGGACAGAACCCCACAAACAAGTTGGTTGGCACAGGAGCATGGCCTCACATTATAATTTTAGGATGAGGCTACTTTACGAAGGCAAAGCAAAGCAGGTCTATGAGGCTGAGGAACCGGGAAAGGTAATAATCCACTTCAAGGACTCCCTGACGGCTTTTGACGCTGTCAAGAAGGCCACCGTGGAGGGCAAAGGCGCCCTAGCTTGCGGAATATCAGTCAAGCTATTTCAGTTCCTTGAAGACAATGGCATAAGGACGCACTTCTTGGGCCAGCTATCCGCGACCAGCTTTCTGGCCCGCAGGGTCAGAATAATTCCGCTTGAGGTCCTGGTCAGGTTCAGGGCCGCTGGCTCTCTTTGCAAACGCTATGGCATTGAGAAGGGGAGACAGTTGGCCATTCCTCTGGTTGAGTTCTCGCTCAAGGATGACGCCTTGCATGACCCCCTGATATGCCCCATGACCGTGCTCGCGCTTGGCCTCGCTGATGAGGAAAAGGTTCAGGAAATGCAAAAGACCGGCCTGGACGCTGCCTTTGCGCTCAAGGGCCTGTTCGCCGAGCGAGGGCTTGAGCTCGTGGACATGAAGTTTGAATTCGGGGTTGATGAGGAGAGCAAGCTATACCTCGCGGATGAGATAAGTCCGGATACCATGCGCCTGTGGACGCCGGAGGGCGAAAGCCTGGACAAGGATGTGTTTAGGGAAGACAAGGGAGATGTGCTCGCAACCTACAGGGAGGTCGCCAGGAGGCTGAAACTGGAATGAAATACTTGGTTCATGTGTTTATCCTGCCACACGATGACCTCCGGGACCCACAGGGCATGGCTGTTGAGGCCGCACTCCGCAGGCTTGGACTCCCCGCGTCAGACGCCAGAATTGGCAAGATAGTTAGGTTCGCGCTTGAGGCTCCGGACGAGGCCTCCGCGCGCGCGCAGATAGAGGATGTCTCACGCAGGCTCCTCACCAACCCCGTGATAGAAGGGTTCTGGTATGAGGTGGAGGAGAAGGACTAACGGTCGTCCACCAGATCGTCCCAGTTATCCGCCTCACTCATAAAATCAAAGTAGAGCCTGTCCCAGAATAGGGTTATTGAGAAGCTGTCTCAGATAAGATCCGCTCCGGGCCTCATTCTTAGAATTGATGCGCGTCAAAAAATCGTATTGTGAGACAGCCTCAATATGGTCCAGGAAGGGGCCGGGGATCAAGGCTTTTTGTTCCGGATACCCTTATCCTGCTGTCTCAGGCCAATCCCAAGAGCCGTGCAGATAAATCCGGCTGTTTCATTTCCCAGTCTAAGTTCCAACCCCCTATCTTGGCTTTTGCCCTGGCAAAGCAGGTAGCCTTAAAATTTACCCCATGAGGTTCTCGCTGATAACAATGGGTTGCCAGATGAACGAGTATGACTCGGCCCGGATCCGTGAAACGCTTCTGGAGTGCGGACTTCGGGAGGCCGATACCCAGGAGGCTGACACGGTCGTCCTGGTCACCTGCGTTGTCAGGGAGAAACCACAGAAAAAGGCCATGTCCCTGATCAAAAGGCACCTCAGAGGAGGCAAAAGGGTTATCGTGGCAGGGTGCCTCTCACCACTAGCCAAAGAAACGCTTGAGGAGCAGGGCGCGCTGGTCGTGTTTCCAGGGGAATATGATGCACTCCCTGAACTCCTGGGGCTTCCTTCGCCGAAAACACAAAGGCTCTCCTGGGGGCCCTCGGCTTTCATAACCATAATAGAGGGTTGTGATAACTTCTGCTCATATTGCGTGGTCCCATATGTCCGGGGGCGGGAACGTTCAAGGCCACCGGATGAAATAGTCTCCGAGGCAAAAGAGCTGGAGACCGGGGGCCTCAAGGACTTAACCCTCCTGGGCCAGAATGTCAGCGCGTATTCTTTTGATGGCATTGGGTTTCCGGAGCTCCTGGAAATGCTCCATGATGAGACCAATATTCCCTTCATAAAGTTCACCACATCCCATCCCAGGGACATTAACCGCAGGCTCATTGAAATCATATCCGAGCGCCCCAGGCTATCCAGGTGGTTTCATATGCCCCTGCAATCCGGCTCTGATAGGATTCTCAGGCTCATGAACAGGGGATACACATCCGTGGATTATCTCAGAAAGGTTGAGATGATCAGGTCAATCCTGCCTGAGGCCGTGATAACGACTGACCTCATGGTGGGCTTTCCGGGCGAAACAGACGAGGATTTCCGGGCGACACTGCGCGTGGTTGAGCGGGCGGAGTTTGATAGGGCATTCATGTTTTCGTTTGACCCCAGGCCTATGGCAAGGGCCTCCAGGATGCCGGATCAGGTTCCGACAGAAACAAAGAGGGCAAGACTTAGGGAGCTCATAGACTTCACCCTACAAAGGGTTGCTGAGAGGAAAAAGAGGCTTATTGGAGCCGAGATGGAACTGCTCGCCACCGGCGGGAATGGCTTGAGAACAGATTGCACGACGCGAGATGGCCTCGTGGTCTTGTTGAAGGGAAATTACCCGGCGGGCCAGATAGTTAGGGGAAGGATAATCGGACTTGAGGGACTCATCCCGGTTGCGGAGGCCTCCTAGCCATTATTCCTCTATATCGCACACCTCCACATGGCCATCGCCATACCCGAGGAAGAGCTTGTTTTCTTTGATAGCGGCCGCACATATGGCCGGCACTAATTCTCCCTTGGCATCGTAAAGCCTACCGTCATCACCCCAGCGAAGATAATCGTATTTCTGGGTCGCGATCGCTCGGATTTCTGCTTTATCAGGATGGACCTTTACAAGCGCATGTCCCATCTTTACAAAGGGCTTGCCATCAATATCGTAACAATCAATAAAATCCACAAAGATATATACCCAATCGTGATACCCTCTGGCTACCAACGCTCCAATACCATCCGCCTCAGGGAAAAGACCCGTGATGTCTATCTCTCTTATGAGCGGAAACGAATCAATGAAAGCTGTAGAACCCCCAATCCACCGATATATCCTGATGGGGCCATCGATATAATTGGGGCAATTCCCACAGTTGTTCTTGATGGTCCGAGGGATAACCTCGAGGTAATTGTCTGCCAGGGCCATCCAAGCGTAGAGATAGGGACCCTCTGGGCCAGTGTAAGGTCCCGCACTACCTATGATCTTACCGGTTTTATCAAAAACCGTAGAGAAATATCCTGCCATGTTAAGGGTCATAATCCTGGCGCCCTTGGGATGGCCCCCCTTTGCCACGAGAAAGTCCACGAACAGAGGGGAGTCCTTGAGCACATATTTGCCACGGGGAGTTCCATCCGGCGCGAACACATGGAGTTTCAAATGGGATCCGGCTGGATTGCCCCCATGACCCCCCTCAAGGGTAACAACGAATATGGTATCTCCCCAACCAGTTCTTAGAGCCATTACCATGTTCTTCTTGTCCCCTGTATTGAGGTCAATAGATCCGCCAGTGCGGGGATCAACCAGCTTGACTTCGTGAGTAACCCCATCTGAGAAATAGACCACTGCCCTACCATCGGAGAGTCCATCCATGATCTGGGGAATGGACCTGGGAGGCCTACCCATAACCTCCACTTCGCCCGTTATCTCATGGACACAGCCGGCAACTATAGGCACGAGAAGGAATATCCTTTTCACGATGTTTCTCTCCCCACATTATTTATCTTGCCACTGCACCACCCCCATCGGTCTTCCCAGGGATCCGGCTCCGGCTCCCAGCTATCCTCACCCTCACTCTCGCAATCTATATCGCCTCCCGCGTAAAATCCGTAACAGGCCCCACCTATAATTTGACATCCCTGGAGCTTCTGGATCCACCAGGCATATCCGGTTTCACACAAACCCCAAGGTATCTTGTAAAGCCATTCCGGAGAGCACTTCTTTTGTTTACACCACTCTGCATCGGGATTATAGTGTTGTCCAACCTCGTAGCCCGGCAGTTCACACCCCAACGAAAGGGCGCCAGCCTTCCCTGGCCACATAAGCCAGGCCATCCCAGCTAGGACAAGCATTAGCTTTTTCAAGCTTCACCTCCTCAGTTAGGGTGATATTATAACCGTTTTTTTGGACTGTCAAGGGCCAATTTGGAGCTCTCACGCTTCCTTTTCTCCTGAATCCCTTATCCCACAAGCACTCCAAGACCATTTGGAGGAAAGATCACCGAGGTTAATTCAAGCCGAAGGCTTGCTTTATACTTTCATAGTGCATCCGGCGCTGTATGCGAAGGTCATAAGGCTAAGAGAAAAGCTCGCCATGCTCCGAAGGGAGCTGGAAACCAGATCAGTGGATTTTGACCACGAGAGATACTGGCGACCTTGGCGTGGCAAAGAAGAACGTTCGGATGTTGCCGCGGGGGACGGCTCGTTTAACTATGTCAGGCGCCTGGGTTTCTGGCTTGTGGGTGCGACCGGTTCCGGGGTATATTCTGGAGCTGAGGCCGGGGATGTGTTTCTGGGAGAGCTGGACATCATAAAACTGGGTGAGATGGAAGAGGATTGCGTAAGAGCACTTCTGCAATCTGGTTCAAAGATAATGGAGGCAAAAGCACTCTCGCTCGCGGCCGGGAAGATCGACCGCGGGCTAGTCATGGCCGATGGCGCGCTCTCCGGCCTGCTGAGAAATTATACGGAAGACATGGGCAAGGGAAGGATAGCAGGAATAGCAGGCCTGGCGCCAGGAGAAGACAAGGGATTGTTCAGGTGGGCCGAGGCGCTGGCCAGTGAAATGATAGATGACACATCCGGTTGGGAGAGCTGGAGGCTGAAAGAAAATGTCTTTTCGCTTGAGGAGGACAGAAGGTTCGCCGCTGGCATAATGATGGCTCTCGCCAGAAAGGAGTATCTACTGGCGATGAAAAGGCTCGTTGCCGAAAATGCCGAACAGATGGTTGGAATAGCAAAAACATCCGGTGATTGCGAGATAATTGAGGGCATTCCTGATATATACCTGTTGAGCGTCAAAACCCGTGCCCCGGGATTCACAGAGCCAAAACCGGTGAACCTTCCGTCTGACGGAGAACTGCCGGAGCTATCATGTTCGTCATTTTATGCGAGGCTTGAGGAGGGAAGGGGGGTAATAAAAATTGAAGCTTTTCTGGAACCGGAAGCCGTTGATCCGCTGGCTATCCTGTCAAGGCTACTGGCCACATCTGTTGCTGGTTATCCGTATCCTTTGGCAAAGGCCCACAATCTATGCTCGCTATCGTTCTCAGCGCTTGAGAAATATCTTGGTCTGGCGGGAGGAAAACACGAACCTTCCGGAAGGGAAGGCTTATAGAATCCACTTTCTGCATAGGATCAATAAAATCTGGGTGAGAACAATGTCTCGTCAAAACTGAAACTTTGGCCTGGAGGATCAAAACCATCAGGGAGGCTACTCTTCCATTATCTCCTCTATCCTGTAGAATTCAAGAATGTCGCCCTCCTTGAACTTGTCAAACCCAGAAAGCCGTATTCCACATTC
Organism: Caldifarciminota bacterium; assembly: GCA_049969615.1. Lineage (GTDB taxonomy): Bacteria > Hydrothermota > Hydrothermia > JBDRYB01 > JBDRYB01 > JBDRYB01. The sequence continues at coordinate 30,819 of JBMFOM010000005.1, read as the reverse complement.
CTCGCCTTCCCTGACCTCCTTGACATCATCCTGAAAACGTTTCAATGAGAACACGGCTCCATCCCACATCTTTTCACCCTCCCTCATTACCCTAACCCTTGCGTCGCGGGCCACATAGCCTGTTTCCACAATACAACCGGCAACCGAGCCACCAGATACCTTGAAGGTCTTCAGAACCCTCGCGGTGCCAATTGGCCGTTCAACTATTTGTGGCTCCACCATACCCTTCACGAGAGCGGAGAAATCTTCAAGGAGCTCAAATATGACATTATAGACCTTTATGGGAACCCTAGTTTCTTTTGATTTTGCCCTCGCGGCCGCGTCAACCGATGTGCCGAATGCCACTACCATCCCACCAACGGTCTCTGCCAAAGCGACATCTGCCTCTGTCACTACCCCAACCCCTCCATAGACCACCTCAACCTCAACATCCTCCCTTGAAAGGGAGGGAAGCGTTCCCGTTATAGCTTCAAGGGAACCCTGAACATCAGCTTTTATAATCAGGTAGAGCCTCGTCCTCTTCTCCTCCGTCTTCTCTTTCAGCTTCTGGGCCAGAAGACTCATCTCTCCCCTGACCATGGCATGGCGCTTTGCAACGGCACGGGTTTCAGCCAGCGTTCTGGCTTCCTTTTCATCCCGGACGACCTGAAGTATATCACCAGCCTTTGGAACCCCCGAAAGACCCTGAAGGACAACGGCTTCAGAGGGGCCAGCCTTCTTCACCCTCTTGCCCCACTCGTTATACAAAGCCCTTACTTTGCCGTGAACCGTGCCTGCAACCACAGCGTCCCCCGTGTGCAGTGTGCCCCTTTGTATTAGAACGGTTGCGACCGGCCCCAATCCTCTCTCTAACTTTGCCTCCAAAACAACACCCTCGGCAGGGCCTTGGCTGGTGGTTCTGAGCCTCATCTCCTCTGCCTTAACCAGAATGCTATCCAAAAGAACATCAATACCCTGGCCGGTTCTAGCGGAAACCGGAACCATTATGGTATTGCCACCCCAGTCCTCCGGTATCAGGTTCTCCTTGCTGAGCTCCCGTTTGATCCTTTCGGGATCAGCGTTTGGCAGGTCCATCTTAGTTATGGCCACGATCACCGGACAACCGGCCAACCTTATGTGGGCAAGGGCTTCTCTGGTTTGTTCCTGAACGCCTTCGTTGGCCGCGACAACGAGAATCGCTATGTCAGCGCCCTGGGCACCCCTGGCCCTTATAGTGGTGAATGCGGCGTGGCCGGGGGTATCTATGAATGTTATTCTGTAGCCGTCATGCTCCGTGGTGTAGGCGCCTATATGTTGGGTTATGCCCCCAGCCTCGCCCTTTGCCACAGCGGCCTTCCTGATATAATCAAGGAGGGTGGTTTTGCCGTGATCAACATGGCCGAGAACCGCTACCACCGGAGGTTTGGGCTCAGTGAGCTCAATATCTGCCTTGGATTCCTCCGTAAATGCCTTTGGTTCAACAAATTCAACCCTTATGCCGAATTCCGCGGCCACGGCTTCAACCGTGTCAGGATCCAGGGTCTGGTTCACTGTGGCAAGGACACCCATTGACATGAGCTTAAGGATGAGCTCCCCGGAGGGCTGGCCCATCATGGCAGCAAGCTCACCCACGGACACGGCCCCAGGAAGAACCAGGACCCCAGGCTCCTCAGCCGCGGTTCTGGACCGGTCGGCCCTTTCGGCCTCCCTATGCTTTTTGCGTGCCCTTCTCTTTTCTCTAGAATAGCGACCTTTTTGGAAGCTGTGTCTCGCTTTGGGCTTTTCCTCAACGGGCTTCTTTGAAGGATGGCCGCCGTGGATCTTCTTCTTTCGCTCAAGATCAGAAGCGAACGCGGCCCTCTCGCTCCTGAGGCGCTCCCGCAGGGCATCTTCCATCTCTTTGTTGACCTTGCCCTGGGGTGATTTCACATCATAGCCCAGGTTAACGAGCATGGAAATCACCGCGGATGCTGAAAGCCCCATCTCCGCGGCTATTTCCTTGACCTTCTTGGGGCCCTTTTTCTTGCTCACTTAGCCTCCCCGGATTCAAGAATATCCTCTATGACCTCCAGTATCTTGAGGGAGGTCTTCTCGTCCAGGCCGACAACGGAGTGCAAAAGTGCCAGGGTAGGAGTTGTAACAAAGGAGGTTAGTCCGCGGCTCCTCAGGAGAGAAAGCACATTCCTGGGGAGTTTCTTTTCCAGGTCTATCAAGGTCACCACACCGGGCCTGCGCTTGTAATCCCCCCTGATCATTATATCAACCCGCTTGCCAACGAGACCTGAAGCGAGCTTGACATTTGCGCCCTCCTCACCCTTCGCGGCCTCAATATCCTGATCCTCAACGATGGCAACGATCCGTTCCTCCTCAGGGTAGACGGTTATCGGGACAACCGGCGCGAGCGCGTTGAAGGCGAGGCGAACCGGATCTGGCTCCCACTTTATAATGTCTATCTTTTCCCCGCCTATGGCCTTCATTATTTTGGAAATGCGGGTTCCTTTGTGCCCAACGCACGCGCCCACGGGGTCAACCATCGGATCCTTTGACCTAACAGCCACCTTTGATCGCTTGCCGGGTATCCTGGCCACGGCCTTTATCTCTATCATGCCCTCCATTATCTCGTTTATCTCTTGCTCAAGAAAACGCCGCAGGAAATCGTTGTGGGCACGGGAAAGGATTATCTGTCCGCGCTGGCCCTCCTCGTCGCCCCCAACCGAGAGTATAAGTGCCTTCATGCTCGTTCCTTGTCTGTAACGCTCGCCTGGTATCTGTTCATCCGGGGGTATAACGCCCTCCGCGCGCACAACCGCCCCTAGTTTCGGCCTCAGGGTCACGAAAACGCCTTGCTTGGGATCAACCTTCTGGATGTCAACTATCTCTATCTCGCCAACCCTTGATTGAAACTCTTTGAAAACATTGTATTTTACCGCTTCCCTCACCCTCTGTGTGAAAATGTTCTTTATGCGATAAACAGTGTTTCTGTCAAGGGACTCAAAGGGTACCGGTATCTGAACAACCCCTCCGGGGATGGCGCTATCCGAGTATTTCCTGGCCTCTTCCAGGGATATGAAGCACGGCTCAACGGGCTCTTCGGATTCATCCTGGGCCAGTCGGAACTCCATTATGGCTTTGGCCAAATCCTCCACAACCTTCTTCTCCACGTTTATATCTATCTGTCCCTTTTTCAGGTCTATGCTCACCACTATGTTGCACCCAGGATAGGTCCTAGAAAGGGCCTTGGCTATGGAGTCCCTGAGGACCGCCACGACCAAGTCTCTGGATATCTTTCGTTTCGTGTGTATGTCCGCTACATAGTCCAACAAAGGCAGTTTCATTTCACAAAACCCCCTGTGCGTTCAAGATCAAAAACATTCTCATTTATCGGTCTCCGCGAGGACCAGCCTGCTCAGCTCACTGATGCTGAGGACCTCCCCGTCAAGGTTTATCTCGCTATCGGATGAGGCATCAAGCCTCCCGACCCTTACACGACCATCCTTGGTTATGGCCTTAACCCTTTTGCCTACGGCCCACGCCCTCTCCCGCGGGGTCTTCAAGACCCTATCCAGGCCAGGAGAAGACACCTCAAGCACAAAGGGGCCGGGGATGAGTCCGTGGTCCTCTATGGCCTTTGAGACGCGCCTGGACAGGGCCGCACACTCCTCCACACTAACACCATGGTCTCCATCAACAAACACCCTCAGGAAACCAGGGCCCTGTTCCAAGGCAACGAGAACAAGCCCCATGTCCTCGGCCAGGGCCTCAAGCATCTTCTCAAGCGTTTCTTTCAAGGTATCCTCTCCAAAAGGCCTCTTATTCCCTCAACGGCCTCATCCAGGTCAAAATCAAACCTTTCCCCGGTCCTCCTGACTTGAACCTCCACCTTACCCTCTTTCATCTTTCTCTCACCGAGAACGACAATCAGGGGAAACCCAATTAGCTCCGCGTCGCGGAACTTGAAGCCGGGGGTTTCATCCCTATCGTCCAGTATAACATCCAGGCCAGCCTGGATTAGCATATTATAAAGCTTTTCCGCCTTCCGGATAAACTTGTTTCCCCCGATGTTGAGCACCGCGACCTCAAATGGGGATATGGACCTTGGCCAGCAAAGACCACGCTCATCAGAGAGGGCCTCCGCGGCCGCCGTCATTATCCTGCCCAGTCCTATGCCATAAGAACCCATTATCACGGGCTTGAGGCTACCGTCGGCATCGGCAAAGGTAACGCCCATGGATTCGGAGTATCTGGTCCCGAGCTTGAAGATGTGGCCAACCTCAACAGCAGTCCGGAGGCGCAAGGTGGCACCGCATGAACATGTGTCGCCATCCTTGACAACCCTGAGGTCAGCGAACCTGTCAACCCTGAAATCACTCCCAGGAGTGACCCCGACGATGTGATGGTCGTTATCGTTCGCACCGACCACGCCCATTTCTACGGTGGCAACGCTTTTGTCAGCTATAACGCCACCCACCCTGCCCTTTATCCCCATAGGGCCAACAAAACCAATATCAGCACCGAATATCTCCCTGACTTCCTCAGGCAGGGCAAGCAAGGGGGTCCCGCCCAGCTCTTTTGCCAGCTTTGCATCCGAAAGCTCCTGATCCCCCCTTATCAGGATAACATAGGGCTTATCGCCAACATAGTAAACGAGGGTCTTTATTATCAGACTCGTGTCCACACGCAGGAATCTGGCGACCTCCTCCGCTGTCCTGACGCCTGGGGTATGGACCTTCTCCTGCCTCTGGTATGGGCTTTGAGGCCTCTCAGGCACAGGGTTCCCGGTTGCCACATCAAGGTTCGCGGAGTACCTGCAGGATTCGCAAAGGGCAAGGGTGTCCTCGCCGGACTCCGTGAGAACCATGAATTCCTCAGAACCCGTCCCACCCATGACACCGGATGAGGCAAGGACTTCAACAAAAGGAAGACCACAACGGGAAAAAATTGTCCTGTAGGCCTGCCGGTGAAGCTCATACGCGTGGTCAAGTCCCTCCCAGGTGGCATCAAGGGTATAGCTGTCCTTCATAAGGAACTCTCGCACCCTGAGCAATCCTCCACGCGGCCTGGGTTCATCCCTGAACTTGTTCTGAACCTGATACCATATCTGAGGCAGGTCCCTGTGGGATTTTATGTGTTTTCGGGCAATTTCCGAGATAACCTCCTCATGGGTGGGAGCGAGGGCATAGTCCCGGCCCTTTCTGTCCTTGAGCCTGAACATGTCATCCCCAAAAGCAGCCCACCTCCCCGACTCCTCCCAGAGGGAAGCCGGGTTAAGAGAAGGCATGAATATCTCCTGGCCACCTATTCTATCCATCTCTTCCTGAATTATCCTGTAGATCTTTCTGATAACACGCCAACCAAGGGGCAGGAAGGCATAAACTCCGGAAGCGATCTGCTGGATAAAGCCTCCACGAAGGAGAAGCCTATGGCTCGTGGTCTCGGCCTCAGAGGGCGTTTCCTTGAGTGTATAAATAAAAGCTTTACTCCACTTCATTAGGCCGAAATTTTAAACCGGAGAAGGGTCGGGGTTCAAAGTAAGCGCGGCTGATTGAAGGGCTGAAGATCAAAACCCTATAATCTGCACCTTCCCGGAAGAGGAATCTCTGTAAAGTGCGGAACGCTATTATTTTCATCCTGATCATCATGGCCATCCGGGTGGCCGTGGCGTGGTTTTATCCGCTCCTGCCCGATGAGGCTTATTACTGGGTCTGGTCAAGGGAGCTCGCCGCGGGCTATTTCGATCACCCGCCAATGGTAGCGTGGCTGGTTAGGGTAGGAACATTGATTCTCGGCAATTCCCACATCGGGGTAAGGCTGTTCTTCATCATCCTGTCCGCGGGAACCGGATTTTTGACCTACTTGTTGATAAAGGAGCTATCCGATGAGCGGCTGGGGTTCCAGGGGCTTCTAGTGGGAACAGGCATCCTGCTCCTGGGTATTGGCGGATTGCTTGCGGTTCCTGATGTGCCCCTCATATTCTTTTGGACGCTCGGATTATATGCCGGGATAAGGGCCATCAGAAAACCTGCATGGTGGTTGATCTATGGAATAGCACTGGGCGCCGCGATGCTCTCAAAGTATAGCGGCGTGTTCCTTTTGACGATACCGCTGGCATACATCTTCACGAGAAGAGGGTTTCTCGCGAGCGGTTTCTGGTGGATGGGCATGGCCCTGGCTGTTCTGATATTACTCCCCAACATAATCTGGAACGCGGGGCACGGTTGGGTATCATTTGCATACCAGGCAGGCCACGGCCTCGGAAGACCCTGGGATTTGTTCGGGCCAGTGAAATACATCATGGACGCCGCATTGGTCAACAGCCTCCTGCCGTTTATCTTTCTCATCTGGGGAATAATCCGAACCGGCAGAAAACTCATGGAAACGAGCAGGTTTGCTCTCATGTTGTCTCTATTCGTCCCATTCATCCTGTTCTGGATCGCAAGCGCGAGGGGCCCGGCCGAGGCAAACTGGCCCGCGCCGGCATACACGAGTCTAGTGATACTTGGCACAATAGGCCTCGGGAAATTGACAGAGAAATGGCCCTGGAAAGCAGTGGTCGGGTTCGGGATTGGGTTGGTGGGACTGGTATACGCGCAGGCGGTCTATCCGTTCATGCGCATAAAGGGGGATCCAACGGAAGCGGCTAGGGGCTGGCAGGAGCTGGCTCTGTGCGTCCATACCGTTATGGAAACCCATACGGGCGTGGCTATAGCCGCGCCACGCTACCAGGAGGCCTCTGAGCTCTCGTTTTATCTGCCGGGAAACCCGCCAGTAAGGGTGGCAAATCCGCGAGGCAGGCCGAATCAGATAACCCTTTCGCACCCCGCCGAACCAGGGGAGAGCTTTATTTTCGTTGGAGAGCCGGAGGGATTTTTGGAGACCAGCCTGATTATTGAATGTGAAGGCAGGAGACATTATAATATCTATCTCGCAAAGGGATATTTATGCACGCATTGATCCTGCTGTTTATATGCTCGCATGATTCCGGGGTCTTCCGTGTCCATGAGATTGAAATTCAGAACCACGACATATTTGAGACAAAGGGCTTTCCGGGCAACCTGATTTCGTGGCTACACATATCCACTACAGAAGCAACCATAAGGGGGCTTTTGACATTCAAGGAGGGAGACATAATCAACAACGAAATACTGAAGGAGAACGAACGAAGGATCAGGGGAACCGGGCTTTTTGGCAGGGTCTGGCTTGAGAGGATCAGGGAGGGTGATACATCAATAGTCTGGATCGGAACATGGGACCTCTGGTCAACATCGGTTTATCTTGATCTCTCAAGGGAGGGGGGGATACAAAGGTTTGGGCTTGGATTGGCGGAACACAATTTCCTGGGCATGGCAAAGGGTATATCCGGCATATACCAGAAGGACTACGAGAGAAACTACTGGGAGGCATGTTACAATGATCTGAATTTCTTGAACCGTGCTCTTGAAGCAGAGATGTCCCTACAACTCAGATCCGATGGACAACTGGTGAAGGCAGGGGTTGGAAAGCCGTTCAGAATAGTTGACGAAAGGTGGTCGTGGGGGTTTTCCGGCGGCATGGACTCAAGCAGTCTACACACCTATTCCGAGGGGAACGCGATTGACTCCGAGAACTTCTGTATCTGGAACGCGGGCGCGAGGTTCTCTAGGAACACCGCGCGGGATAGGATACTAGCGCCATTCGTTGACCTCAAATACTGGAAGAGGACCGGGCTGGATACAGTGAGCATGAGAGGGGTAGGGGTTGGCATTACATATGAAAGGAGAAACTACTTCAAGACAAAGAAACTGAATGGGTTTGGTTATGATGAAGATTTCCTGCTCGGCCCAATGCTGAGCACGGGCATCTGGAAATACATGGAGGGTTGGGGTGCTGAAATCAGCCTCTCGTTTGGCTGGCACTTTGGGGAAAGGCTTTTCTTGGACGCCAGGCCATTCATCCAATATAACCGCATAGGAGACAGGAACATGACGAGGGCCGAGGTCACCACAAGGGCATATCTGAAGCCTCATCCCAACTCCGTGATAGCCCTATCCTTATGCACGGGCAAAATGAAGGACCAGCCTGGAATAACCTCATATGAGCTCGGTGGCACATCCGGACTAAGGGGATGGCCGGCCTTCTGGCTATCCGGCAGCGAGAAATTGCTGGCCCAATCCGAGCTGAGGCTTATTGGGCCGGTGCTATTTCAGACCTTCGTGCCGGGGATGGTTCTATTCTGGGATGGAGGAGACATAGACTTTAGCCAGGGGGATTTCGTGTGGGATGTCGGCATTGGACTGAGACTGGGCATTACAAAGGTATTCAAATTCCCAAACCTGAGATTTGACGCTAGCTGGCCCTACGGCCAGGGGAAGGTCATTTATTCCTTCGGGACATCACAGATATTCTAGACGGCCGGAAACCCTTGTAAAATCTAGGTTTGTCATTTGTCCCTATCCGAAAGCCTCATCACAGCCAAGAGAGAACCATGAGCAAACCCACTTCCTGCGCGGGATCAAATTTTTGTATTTAATGTTCGTTCAGAACCAGATAATACCTTGACTCTGGAGCTTCTAGCCCAGTGACTATTTCCCCTCTCCCTGCTTTGTCTCCTCCCTCGTGGCTATGCAGGAGAACTCAAATATGGGGGTGAATTTCTGGGTTATGGACACATCAACCTGTTCCTGGCCACAGTTGTAGTTGGCGAAGATATAAGAACCAGAATATGTGTGGACAAAGGGTTGGAAGCTTCGGAGCTGAGCCTGGTTTATATCTATCATCCACGATATCCTGGCGGGTATGTCCTTGAAACCGGAGGCTATCCTGTCGCCAACAACCCTCGCGTTGAAAAGGTCAAAGACATCAACGGCGTCGTCCACCGCGTTCTTCGCGTAGGCCCCGCCAAAATAGAAACAGAAGTTTATGATTTGGACACGCGCCGGGTCATCGCCAACGGGCAGACCTATGATGTATATGGTATCAACAGTAGGATCTGAAAGGGTCCATGGATCAAGAAGCCCGCAGTCCGAGTATCGGAAATTGGATATGGTGCCTCTGTCCTTCATGGGTTCGTATTTCATCCTGACGAAGTTGGTTGAATACCACCAAGCGTCCTTGGCATTCATGGCCCTGTGAAAGAAGTCATCCAGGAGGTAGTCGCGACAGTTCATCATGTAATGAAGCTCGTAGTCAAAGGAAAGGGTCATGGAGATGTTCTTTGATTTGAAATTCCAGGTTGAAGAGACCTGCCATGCGTAATCGGCCCTAACCAGGAAGGTATCCGGACCGAAGATATTGAGTTTTTTGGTGTCAATGAGCTTGCCTGTCAGGTAATCAACCGCCGCGACCTCATAGGAGGCTTTCAGGGGGTTTTTGCCGGACGAGAATGCTTCCGGGCCGGGAAGCTTATACTGGAAGGTAATGGACTTGGCTTTCACATGATCCCAGCGCCAGGGCGAACCCTCAAACGGCTCTCCCGATACGATGTTTCCGGGAGAACCCTCCTTGAGCTTGATTGCCAGGCGCATGGATTCGCCGAGATACTGAAATACTTCCCTGTCATATATATTCTTGATGCTGTTGACTGTTATGGCAACGGTTCTGTCGTGAGACATAGACGCGGTATCCTGCGAGACCATGACCTGTGCCTCAACAGGGGTTTCGGTCCTCTCTATTATTTGGGAAATTGTCTCGGTCTCGCTGAGCTTCTTTGCCCTAGACTTGCTGAAAGCCGCATACAGGTCGTCAACTATTTGCATGAGGGCCTGGATTACATAGCGTATGTCCTTCTTGTTGATGCTGGACTTGTTGTAGCGGTATATCGCGCCGGTCTCGTTGTTGATCAGCCATATGCCAGCCAGGAGTCCGTTTTGATCCTCACCCACGATCAGGTCAAGGGTATAATTGGCCTTTGACCTCATGGTGTCATCTTCTATGTGAATAAAACCATTATCCTCGTGAGTGAAGTATCTGAAGAACTGGGTCCTTCCTATATCAAGCCTGTAGGCCGCGGCCACATCAACATTAGCGTCCTGAAAATCCTTCTGCATCCGTTTGAAAACCGTTTCCTTGTTCTTTTCCATCTGGGACGCTTCTATGTTTCTGGAGATAACCCCATTCGGGTCAACGAACATCTGCATCTTAAAGTTGACCGATGGCTTAGCCAGGAGGCTCCCGGGGGCCAGAATGAAAAGGACCCCTGCGCAAACTTTCAAAAAAGTCCTTGAGTGCATCTTTCCTCTCCTCATTGACCCGCATATTTTAAGACACAAGCAAAGGGCTTTTCAAGCAGTGGATCATGACACGGGTATTCACCATGAGGGACCGAAACCCTGCTATGTGGCGAATAATCCGGACATCACGGGGTTTTCGGCGCTTGTCATGCCCTTCAATCTGGACTGGACAAAGGCACGGGTTTCAAATGAACGGCGAAGAGCTCCGCATGGCTTTTGGGTGCAGGGACATCTAGCTAGCCGATATAATTTGCAGATGAGGGTTCTCGTGATCAATGGCCCCAACCTGAACCTCCTGGGCGAACGCGAGCCAGGAGTCTATGGCACCATGACGCTTCAGGAGATAGAGGGGATCATACGGTCTGAGGCGAACAGGCTTGGAGCTGAGGTCTCATTTCTGCAGTCAAATTCCGAATCGGAGATAACCTCAGCCATACACGAGGCGAGGGAAAAGTTTGACGGCATACTGATCAACCCAGCGAGCTTCACCCACTACTCCGTGGCTATAGCCGACGCAATTGGAGCCATAAAAATACCCGTGGTTGAGGTTCACATATCAAACATACTCGCCAGGGAAGAATTCAGGGCAAGGAGCATAACCGCGAGGGCTTGCCGCGGCGTGATAACCGGATTCGGACCCCTGAGCTACATACTCGGGCTTCACGCCCTCAAACATATCCTATGTGAATGAAAAGGCCCTTCTGGGAGATACTCGCTGAGATACTTGTCCTCCTGATCCCATTTCTCGTTCTCATCTTCACTGCCTCGGAAACAGTGGGGCTGGTGGATTCGGGGGAGCTGTCCGCGGTGGCGTGGACCCTTGGTATAGCTCATCCAACCGGCTATCCGCTCTGGACAATGTTGGGCCATATGTGGTCTCACATCATACCTGTGGGCGAACCAGTCTGGCGGCTCTCGGCCATGTCAGCGTTGTGCGCCGGAATAGCCTCCTGGGGAATCTTCAGGGCCGGGAGAGAGCTCGGGTTTGAGACCGGTGCGAGCCTTTCGGTTGCCCTAGCATTCCCTTTCATGAGATTGAGTTGGTCCACATCAAGTCAGGCAGAGGTTTATGCGCTCGGCGCGGCCATGATCGCGCTATTTCTGTTTCTGCTGGCCAGGTGGTTCATAGGGAAACTTCACCCGGCTCCGGTTTTCTACATGGCTGGGCTAGTTCTGGCGAACCACATGTCCGGGGCCTCTGTTGTTCTACCTGGACTAGTGCTCATGGCAACCCTAAACAGAAAAGTGCTGGTTTGGATTTGGGTTATGCTGATACCCATAACAATATACCTGTATCTCCCGATAAGGTCGCTCTGTGAACCATTCTTTGACTGGGGGGATCCACAAACCCTGACGAACTTCGTCTGGCACATAACCGGAAAACAATACAAGGTCTGGATGTTTGGCGCGGGGCTGTCTGGTTTCATAGCGGGCCTGGCCGACGTATCAGGGGAAATCTGGAACAACCTGCACGTCGGCGTCATCCTTCCCGTAGCCGGGTTTTTTCTGGCACAGAGACACTGGCGAATAACGCTCATATCTGCAAGCGCCCTATCCTTTGTTTATCTTGCGGGTTACACGATACCGGATATAGGGGATTACTTCCTGCCCCTCCTCATGGTCCTGTGCCTTCTATCGGGTTTTGCCCTGACACGGCTTAGAGGATTCTCGTGGGCGGGCCTGGTGATTCCGGTCATGCTGATCGCGTTCGGCTTCAAGAATCTCAACCGCAGGGGGGATAGCTTCGCCCAGGATTACGCCATGGCGCACATCTCCGATCTGGAGACAGGCGCGCTTGTCCTCTGCAATTACTGGGATCTAGTCTCTCCGGTCCTCTATCTCCAGCATGTAAAGGGCGAGAGGCCGGATATCGTCATGATAGATAAGGAGCTCCTCAGACGCTCGTGGTATATAAAGCACATAATGGTCAAGCATCCAGAGCTCTATGGGTGCGCGAGGGACGAGATAGAGGCATACGCAAGGGAGCTCAGGAAATTTGAGAGGGGCGAACCATATAACCCCGTCACCATACAATCCGCCTATATCGCGATGGTGAGGGCAATGCTAACCAGGTATCCCGGGCCGCGCTACACGGCATTCGCCTTCTACGAGGAGGATGAGAAAGAGATGCTCTCGGGCCTGAAGGTGGCGCCGCAGGGGCTTTGCATTCGGATAGTTGACCGGGACACAGCGTTCCCGTTTGATCCAGGCAGATACGCCCTGCCCACCTATGAGAGGTTCCCTAGAAATCAGAGGGAAAGAGTCCTAGCTGAGACCTTCGCGCGCGAACGCCAACTCGCGAGGGAATTCTGGGAATCTCACGGAAAATCTGAATAAGAAACCCCTGGGGGCATCAAAAACGAGCGGGGCCGACGGGAATTGAACCCGCGACCTCTGGCGTGACAGGCCAGCGTTCTAACCAGGCTGAACTACGACCCCGCTAGAGCCAATATTATACTGGATTCGGTCGTGGCAGTTCAAAAACTCGCGGGGTCCCGGATCAACGGGGAGCAATCAATGCCCGCGATCTATCAGAAAGCCTTGTTGATAAGGCCCGGAGCTTTGGGTGATAATATTCGTCCTCAGATGAATTACCCGGCTGATGAAATAGAAAAGAAATGGCAGGCCTTTTGGCGCGAGAAAGGGCTTTTTAGAGCTCCTGACCGGCCCAAAAGAAAATACTATGTCCTGGAGATGTATCCGTATCCATCGGGCCGAGACCTGCACATGGGCCACATGAGGAACTATGTGATAGGGGATGTGATAGCAAGGGTCAAGAGGATGGAGGGATACGATGTCCTCTACCCGATGGGCTGGGATTCTTTCGGTCTGCCCGCTGAAAACGCGGCAATAGCTAACAGGGTTCATCCGAAGGACTGGACAGAACAAAACATATCTGGCTACAAGGAAAGCCTCATGAACATAGGCCAATCCTATGACTGGGAAAGGGAGCTGGCTACCTCAAGGCCGGATTATTACAAGTGGAACCAGTGGCTATTTCTGCTCCTGTTGAAAAGGGGATTGGCATACAGGAAAGGGGGATTCGTCAACTGGTGCCCTTCCTGCAACACGGTTCTCGCGAACGAGCAGGTCATTGAGGGAAAGTGCGAGCGATGCCATAAACCAGTGACGAAATGCAAGCTCGTCCAGTGGTTCTTCAGGATAACTGACTACGCGGAAAGGCTCCTGGCAGACCTAGAGCTTATCAGGGAGGGCTGGCCCTCCCACATCCTCAAACAACAGGAGGATTGGATAGGAAGGAGCGAGGGAACAGAGATAGTTTTTCCGGTGGAGGGCAAGAAACTGAGCATCCCGGTCTTCACGACGAGGGCAGATACACTTTTTGGAGTGACCTTCATGACCATCGCGCCCGAGTGGGAGGGCCTTGAAAACCTGGTGGCGGATTCGCCGGAGAGAGCAAGGGTTGAAAGTTATGTCTCAGAGGCGCTCTCAAAGAGCGACATAGAACGTTCTGCCACCGACAGACCCAAAACCGGCGTATTCACGGGCGCGCATGTGCTCCATCCATTCACCGGGGAGAGGATACCGGTTTTCGTGGGGGATTATGTCCTGGGAGGATACGGCACCGGCGCGGTCATGGGGGTGCCCGCGCACGATCAGCGAGATTTTGAGTTCGCGAAAAAATTCGGGCTTCCCATAAGGGTGGTTATCAGACCTCATGGTGGACTGGAGCCATCTCCGGACACCATGGATCGCGCCTTTGAGGAGCCGGGGGTTATGGTCAACTCCGGCGAATTCAACGGACTTTCAACCGAGGAAGGAAAGGCGGAGGTCGCAAAAGCTCTGGCAAGAAAAGGCTTAGGCGGACCGACAGTTGCCTACAGGCTCAGGGACTGGCTCATATCCCGTCAGAGATACTGGGGAACACCCATACCCGTTGTCCACTGCGAACACTGCGGAGTTGTCCCGGTTCCGGAGAATGACCTGCCGGTTCTCCTTCCAGATATTGATGATTATGTGCCAAAGGGAAGAAGCCCCCTTGAAAATTCCGAGGAATTCATGAACACGACCTGCCCCAAATGCAATGGCCCGGCGAGGCGCGACCCGGACACCATGGATACCTTCGTGGACTCATCCTGGTATTACATGCGATATCCGGATCCCAGGAACGAGGGGGCAATATTTGACCCAGAGAAGACAAACGCCTGGCTTCCGGTTGACCAGTATATCGGCGGCGCTGAGCACGCGACCAAGCATCTGATATATGCCAGGTTCATCCACAAGGTTTTGCAAGACGCTGGCCTGGTAAAAACGCCTGAGCCCTTTCTCAGGCTTTTCAACCAAGGCCTTGTGCTGAAGAGGTTCTTTTGGTGTTCCACCTGCCTGAGGGTGATCCCGGACAACGAGGCCGAGAGCCATCCGCATCAGCTTGAGGAGCATCTCGAAATGATGAGCAAATCCAGGGGAAACACGGTTCCCATGAGCTCTTTCGTGGCAAAAAATGGCGTTGATGTTGGCAGGATAGCACTACTTTTTGCTGGCCCCCCCGACAAGGAAATGGAGTGGACTGACGCTGGGGTTGAGGGTGCCCGGAGGTTTATCAACAGGGTCTGGAAGCTATACCAGGAGAACCCAGCACACCCGGAACCCATGCCGGGCGAGATGAACAGGGACGAGCGTGAGCTATATGCCCTCCTTCAAAGGACAATAAAGTCCGTCCGGGACGACCTGTCCCGTTTTAGCTTCAACACAGCAATAGCCAGGCTCATGGAGCTGGTTAACGCTCTTTATTCATTTGAAGAAAAGGGGTCTTCGGTGTTCTCACACGCCCTCCGGGAAATGATACTTCTCCTTGCCCCACTGGCTCCACACCTGAGCGAGGAACTCTGGCACTCCTGGGCCGGAGAGACCGGGAGTGTATTCGGAACGAGCCTTCCAGAACCTGACGAGAGATACTTGACCAAGGAGACCATCGTGATTCCGGTTCAGGTCAACGGCAAACTTAGGGCCAGGATTGAGGTCCCGGCCGGAGCAGATCAGGATGAGGTTTTGCAGAAGGCTCTATCCGACGAGAATGTAGCCAGGCACCTCGGAGGCAAAGCCCTGCGCAAGGTGATCTATGTGCCGGGCAGGACGCTGAACATAGTGGCATAGATTAGAGACTCCAGAAACCCAGAAAAGGATGGTTGGTATTTTGGGACCTGATAAAGCAGTGATAACTTACTGGTTTGGGCCAGGAGCGCTCTGTCCAAGGGAACAGGGTTTTACTAGGATAAGTCCCCTGAAAAATCCCGCCAAGAGGGCATTTGCTCAGGGTTCTCTTCTGGCCATGATGAGGCACCCATTGATTACCTGCGCCTGGGTGGGGAGCTATAAAAGGACGGCGATACTTTCCATAAAGGGACTCCCCTTGATCATCCACCGCAAAGCAGTTATATTATCCTTAGAAAGGAGAGCGTTATGCTAATGATTGTGCTTTTGAGTATAGGCGTCGCGGTTGACGGGAGCTACCAGTCCCGGCCCGCCATTGGGGTATATGTGGTTGATGTTCCAGCATTCACGGACGAGATTCTGGTCAGGTGGCTTGGCGCGAGAGCCGGAGCATATTATGCCCTGCCGTGGTTCGGGCCAACAAGGGATACAACGATAAACGGGGACAGCGCGAAAGTCTTGGAGAAAAAGGCCTGGGGTTTTGAATTCTCCCTGGGCTACAGGGGTTCCTGGCTTTATATTGGACCTTTGGTTGGTTTTGGTTACCGATGGGATGCGGTCAATAGGTCCTATCTGAACGATACCTCGTTCTGGTTCTACGGCGGGGTCGCGACAATAAAGATAAGGAGTTTCTATCTTGAGGGGGGCTATCACACGGGCAGAGGCCCATTCGGCGGCCTCGGAATGAAGGTCTATTTTCCGGAGGATTACGAGTAAGAAAGGGCTGTTGAGCGTCAACGATCTCAGAAAACCCCTGAAAAATCCTGCCACGAGGGCATTCCATCAGGATTCTCTTTTAGCTATTATGATGAGACCCCCAGATGGGGACAAGGGACAAACCGGGATTTTTAGGGGGTCTCTTATAATCCTGTTCTCTTGGGCAAAGCGCTCCTCCCCCAAACCAGCAAGTTATTACTACTTTATCAGAGGTCTCCTTATACTATAAAATCTAGCCACTATGGGATTTCTGAAAAGACTAGGAAGGTTCATTGAGGGACTGCTACCAGAGGAAACAGAAGAAACCCTGAAATATGGTCAAGAAGGCGAGGAAATGCTCCACAAATACGCTGAGTCTCACGGGTGGAAGGTATATCCGAACCGCGTGGTAATGGACGGCGAGAGATTCCGGGAAATAGACGCAGTCATGGTGGCTGGCCGTTTCCTCTTTTGCGTGGAAATAAAAAACTGGAGGGGCACTGTTAAACCCAAAGATAAAGAGCACTGGCTCAGGTTCAGGTCCGGAAGCAACAAGCCAGATATTTTCAGGAACGCTCACACCCAGGCCCTGCAAAATACCTATGCCCTGAAGGGTTACCTGAACTGGTCAGATAAAAAGATGCGTGGTCTCTGGGTTGAACCCCTTGTGATCTTTGTGAAACGGGACAAGCTCGGCCGCGATGGCACTAATGCTGACGCGGTCAGGGGATTTGAAAAGGGTATTGTCTACCTAGACGAGCTGGAGAAGTTCGTCGCCTGGAAACACAGATCCACCCCTGGCGATCGGCTGGATTATAAGTTGATAATGCCCATCACAGAGCGAATATATACCTGGGACACTGTGGAGATGGAAAAGGAAAACAACCTCCACTGGGGTATAGTGTATAACAAGGAATTCTGGTTGGAGGTTGATGGTAAGAGGGTCTCCATACCCACGGATGAGATAAAGAACGTGCTGGTCAAAAGAAAAGGCATATTCTCTGAACATGACGAAATGGCCGTCCATCTCATATCGGGTAAAGAGATCAGGGGTATATCCAGGATGGATTACCTAAAATTAAAGGATCCTAAAGGCAATGTTGAGGAAATCTCATTCAGGAACATCAAGGGGATCACGATTGGCGGAGTGAGAAAGCTCAAATTCAAGAATTGAGGCTGTCGGCAAAGGGGGCTTATAACCCAGATCGAGTCTGTCTCACAATACAATTTTGTGAGGCCTTCTGGTTCTAAAAATGCGGCCTGGAGCGGAGTCTACATGAGGCATCCTCTCAATAAGCCTACTCTAATACAGATCCGATTTTGCGGTAGGCTGTAGACCCTGAATTATTAAGGGATCGGCCCACCTAACATCGCTCAGCCTATCTTCGGAACCCGGACGCCACAAAATCTGGGATCCCTGAGAAAGTGAAAGTATTGCCACGGATCCGTTCGGTCTTCCCGGATATTCAAATAATTGATCCTGCGCAGGAGGAGTGTTATAATTTTCTCCTATGACGATCTTGCTACTTTCCGCAACCTTGCAATGGGGTCCTTATACCGTATCCTGGCAGAAATACGACCTCGGTGAAACGCCGGATGAGACGCCGGTTCTCAAGATAACCAAAGGCGGCAAAACAGTCCGGTCAATTGAGGTCTGGAACGCCAACGTTTCAACAATTGATGTGGACGGCGACGGAACGGATGAGCTTTTGATTGAGGACTACTCTGGCGGAGCGCATTGCTGTTTCACCTACTACCTCTATACCAGAAAGCCCAGCCTTAAGCTCATGGGTGTGTTTGACATGGGAAACGGTGGCATGGAGTTCAAGGACCTGGATGGCAACGGGAAGCTTGAGGCAGTGGGAAGCTACGATGGTTTTGCTTACTATGATTACTGCTACGCGGTCAGCCCGTGGATACCCATTGTCTTCAGCCTGAAGGCAGGAAAATATGCCGAAAACACAATGGCGTTTCCCGACCTTATCCAGAAGGATCTGGACGAATACCTGGCAAGTCCGCCCGGAAACGACGAGGAACACAGAAAATCCTGGGTTGTGGCAATTTACGCGCACATGTGTCTCCTGGGCAAGGAAACCTCTGCCTGGGAAACGATAAAGGGAACTTGCCCGAACATGCTTGAATGGCTCTCCAATAACAAATCAAACATAAAAAGCATCCTCTCGGCAATGGGCGGCAGGGTCAGATACACGGAACGTTCAGCGGAAGAAGGCTACTGACGGTCTTTCCTGACTCCTAGTGGCCCCATTGAAATCCGGAAGGGCATCCAATGATCTTGGGCCAAAAAACCGCGGCCTTCAAATCCTGACAGGATATACAAAGATTATGAAAACACATGGGGAAGGGATCACAAACCAATGGTGGCTTTGCTCTGGTCCGAGGTTTTCGGTTATAATAACGGTCTCATAGAGGAATCATCCCATGCCAGAGATAATCGTGCCAGGCGAGGAAAGCGCGGTGAGTAGCCGGGAGCTTGTGATAACAAAGGAAGAGCTCTCTGCGGCCGAGGACAAGGTGATAAAGATCCTTTCAAAAAGGGTCAAGGTTCCCGGTTTTAGGCCGGGGAATGTACCACCCAGCGTAGTAAAGGCAAGGTTCGGGGAACTCATTCAGCAAGAGACCCTTGAGAATGCCATAAACGAGAAAATAAGACAAGAGCTTGGTGGAGCCAGGCCACTCGGTCAGATAACGGTCACGGAAATAGCCAGACAGGAGGACGGCTCCCTCCGTGTAAAAATAGAGTTTGAAACCGTGCCGGAGATCAGACTGCCGGAGCTATCACGGATAACGGTTGAAAAGAGGGTCATTACCATATCCGATTTTGATGTCATTGAACAACTTGAGGCGATACAAAAGGCACTTGCAACGGTTGCGCCTGTTGAGGATAGAGGCATAAGGGAAGGGGACACTGTCACCGCAGAGATGACAGAGTTTGATCCACATGGAGAAGTAACATTCACGGGGAAGGTAGCTATAAGATACGCGAGGGATGAGCTTGATCCCTATCTCTACGATGCCCTCGCGGACAAGAGACCTGGGGATGAGTGCGACATAAGCGTTGTCGCGGAAAACGAGAAGGGCGAGAACGAGGAGCGCAAACAGCACTACAAGGTCATATCGGTGAAAGAAGTCATCATGCCCACTCTTGACGACGAGTTCGCAAAGGCCCAGGGTTATGAGAGCCTTGATACCATGAAGGAAGACATAAGGAAACGGCTTGAAGAACGGGTGGACAAGGAACTTGAAAACGAGTTTGAGTGGAAGGTGGTCAAGGCGATATACGACGCGGCGCCGTTTGAATTGCCACGCTCGCTGGTCCAGAGGCGCTATGAGTCCATAAAGGACGATGTGAAGATAGAGGCTCCCGACGGCTCTCCGGTTCCAGAGGAGGTCCAAAAGGAGCAGATAATGAAATTGGCCGAGGACTTGGTCAAGAGGGATCTGATTCTCGCCAGGATAATAGACGAATACTCCATACAGGCCACCGAGGAGGAGGTTGAAAAGGAGATAGCAGAGATGGCCGCGGAGCGGAAGATGAGCCCGGAGGAGTTTAGGAAGAAGGCCGCAAAATCAGGAGACCTGGAGAGGATAGCCTACATAGCCAGGCTGAAGAAGGCCATGGAGTTCCTGAAAGGGGCAGTGCACACAGAGATAGTGTTCCAGTAGGGAGACCCTATCCCAACTTCAACACCTCATTTTTTCAATTCGTTTATTGACAACGGATCCCAGGGATCATGGGGCAAAATTTCGGCACCAGGTTACTTGTGCTGGGTCTATGAACACGAGTCCTCTGAAAAATCTCGGTTTGTCCCTGGTCCCTATCCGAAAGCCTCATCACAGCCAGGAGAGAACCCTAAGGAAATGCCCTCGTGGCGGGATTTTTCAGAAGGCCCCTCTTAGGAACCTGTTCTCTTGGACAAAATGCTCCTGGCTCAAGCCAGTAAATTATTACCGCTTTATCAGGTCCCAAAAATTTGATCCTGCGCAGGAGGTGGGTTAATATTTTGGGGAGCAGTCAAAAGTGTTGTTATCAGAATATCCAAGGGACTTATTCCTGCGTCATGAAATCAAGTAGGTCTAGCCTCCAACCAATCCAGCAGGACCTTCCCTATAAAAGCAGGAGTAGCCCGGCCCCAGCGCCAGGCCTTATAATTTCAACCAAATGAACGAGATCGAAAGAAAAGTGGCCCAGCTCGTGCCCATGGTCATAGAACAGAGCGGGCGCATGGAGAGGGCTTACGACATCTTCTCAAAGCTCCTGAAGGAACGCATTGTTTTCCTGGGCATGCCCATTGACGACTATGTGGCGAACCTGCTCGTAGCCCAGCTTCTCTATCTGGACGCGGAAGCCCCGGACAAGGACATTTACCTGTATATCAACACCCCCGGCGGCATAGTGACCTCTGGCCTCGCCATCTACGACACCATACAGTATATCAGGCCCGATGTGGTGACCACGTGCATAGGCATGGCCGCGTCCATGGGCGCGATACTGGTAGCGGCCGGCGCACCCGGAAAGCGCTTCGCGCTTCAACACTCAAGGCTAATGATACACCAGCCCTGGGGAGGAGCCCAGGGCATGGCAACGGACATAGAGATAGAAGCCAGGGAGATACTGATCCTCAAGAAGCTCCTCCAGGAAATCCTGGCAAAACACACCGGAAAACCAATAGAAATCATAGAAAGGGACACGGAGCGCAATTTCTACATGTCTGCCCAGGAGGCGCGTGATTATGGTTTGGTTGATGACATAATTACAGTGGCGCCTGACAGGGGAAAGAGGGAGGATGCAGAGAAGAAGGACGAGGCCTAAAGAAACAAGGGCTGAGCCAGCCTGTTCGTTTTGTGGAAGGCCACAAAGCACTACCAGACGCCTGGTTCCTGGTTTGGACGCGTTTATCTGCGCGGATTGCGCGAGGCTCGCGGTTGATTTGCTCTCGTCCTCCCTTGATCCAAACGAACCGCTTGAGTTGCCGGTCCCGGAGAAGATAAAAGAGGCCCTGGACGAGTGGGTGGTCGGCCAGGAGAAGGCGAAAAAGAGCCTCGCTGTGGCTGTCTATAATCACTACAAAAGGATAAACCACCGGCGGATGGGTAAGACTGACCTGGAGCTGGAAAAAAGCAATATCCTGCTCATAGGTCCTACTGGAACCGGAAAGACCCTATTGGCAAGGACGCTCGCGAAGCAGATAGGCGTTCCGCTGGTTGTCCACGATGCTACCCCCATAACCGAGGCCGGCTATGTCGGGGAGGATGCGGAGGCAATCCTGGTGCGACTGATCTCCGAGGCCCAGGGAGACATTGACAAGGCGAGGGTTGGAATAGTTTATCTTGACGAAGCCGACAAGCTGGCGCGCAAACCTGGCCCCGGAAGGGATGTTTCTGGGGAGGGCGCACAGCAAGCATTGCTCAAAATAACCGAAGGCTCCAAGGTTGATGTTCCCCTGCCAGGTAACAGGGAAAGGATCTCGCTGGACACCAGGGATATACTCTTCATATTCGCGGGGAGCTTTGAAGGGCTTTCGGATGTTGTCGCGGAACGCATTGGCAGAAAGGGAGTAGGCTTTGCCAGGGGTGAGGAAAAGATCCCCAGAGAAGAGCTCTACAGGATGGCCCAACCGGAAGACCTGGTCAAGTTTGGCATGATACCGGAGCTAGTGGGCAGGTTACCGGTCGTGGTGACCCTTTCGCCGCTTACAGAAGAGGACCTCGCGGAGATAATGACGAAACCGCGGAACTCCATAGTGAGGCAGTTCAAAAAGATATTCGGGATGGAAGGGGTAAGCCTGGAGGTAACCGAGGAAGCGGTGAGGGAAATAGCGAGGGCCGCGGCCAAAAGGGGATCTGGAGCGAGGGGCCTGCGCTCAATAATGGAGGATATTCTCCTGGACACCATGTATAGATTGCCTTCAATGCGGGATGTGGCAAAGGTGGTCGTGGACGCCAGCGTTGCCAGGGGCGAAAAAGAACCCGTGCTGGTATTCTCCGACGAAAGGAGGTCAGTGATTTGAAATCAGGTTCCACTCAAGAGGGAAAGGTTCCGGTTGTGGTCCTCATTGAGGAAGTCCTTTTTCCGGAGGCAATCCTCCCGGTAATGGTCAGGAGGGAGATGTCAGTGAAGGCTCTCAGGGCCGCGAACCGTGGGGATAGCATGTTAGTTTTCCTCCTACAAAAGGGCGAGGAGGAGATGCCCACGCCAGAGGACATTTACAGGGTCGGGACAATAGGCACCATAGTCCACATGATGGAAAATCCGGATGGGACTGCCAACATACTCGTCCAGGGAGTTGAGAGGGTCAAGGTTCAGAACATATCGTTCGTCAGGGGTTATTATTCCGCAAGGGTTGACATGTTTCCATTCCCTTCGGCGGACAAAAAGGCTCTCGCGCCCGCGGCAAGGGTAGCGAAGGATTTCTTCGCCAAGTTGGTATCCATGATACCCGACCTGCCCCATGAACTGGGAAAGACTATCCTCTCACAGAGCAACGAGACATTCCTATATCTGGCATCAGCGCACATGCCGGGCGAGGCGGAGAAAAAGCAAGAACTCCTTGAATCAAAGAACCTGCTGGAACTGGCAAAGAAACTATCCGAGCAACTGCTCTGGCACATAAAATACCTGGAAACCAGACAAGAACTGGAAGGAAGGGTAAAGGAGGAGCTGGCCAAAGGACACAAGCAGGTCATTCTCTCTCAGTTGCAGGACGAAATAAAGAAGGAAATGGAGGAGGATGATGATATATCGCTCTATGAAAAGCGAATAGTCGCGGCCGGTATGCCCGATGAGGCAAGGGAAAAAGCCCTCTCTGAGTTCAGGCGTCTGACCAAGACTCCAACCATGTCCCCTGAGGCATCCGTGATAAGGAATTGGTTGGACTGGGTAACGGAAATGCCATGGAACAAGAGGACAGAGGACAACCTGGATCTGGAAAACGCTAGAAAGATATTGGATGAGGATCACTATGGCCTCACAGAGGTGAAGGAGAGAATACTGGAATATCTGGCCGTTCTCAGGCTAAAGGGCGTTACCAGGGGGCAGGTTCTCTGCTTTGTTGGGCCTCCCGGTGTTGGAAAGACTTCCCTAGCGCGTTCAATCGCGAGGGCTTTGGGCAGAAAGTTTGTCAGGGCTTCCCTCGGTGGACTAAGGGACGAGGCCGAAATAAGGGGCCACAGGAGGACCTATGTCGGTGCCCTTCCGGGCAAGATAATCCAGCAGGTCAAGCGAGCAGGCACAAAAAACCCGGTTTTCCTTCTGGATGAAGTTGATAAGGTCGGAACGGACTACAGGGGTGATCCCCAGGCCGCGCTAATGGAAGTCTTGGATCCGGAGATCAATTCGGAGTTTATGGACCACTACCTTGAGGTGGATTTTGATCTCTCGGAGGTTCTGTTCATAACCACGGCGAACTCAACTATGGGGATACCGAAGCCTCTCCTTGATAGGATGGATGTGATATACCTGCGCGGATACACGGAATACGAGAAGATAGAGATAGCCAAGAGACACCTAGTGCCAAAACTGCTCTCCGACAATGGACTTGAACCGGGAGATTTCCAGATCACGGATGAGGCAATACTAAAGATAATCAGCCAATACACGGCAGAAGCGGGGGTAAGGGAACTGGAACGCCAGCTCGCCCGACTGATGCGAAAGGCCGCGCGGCGCAAGGTTGACAAGGGTAAACCAACGAGCATAACTCCATCCAATATTGAGAAGTTCCTTGAACTGCCGACTATTCAGGAGCACAGGGTCAAAGAGGACAACCCGCCTGGCGTGTTCTATGGCCTAGCGTGGACAGAACAGGGCGGAGACGCGCTCAGGGTTGAAACAACTGTCTCGCGCGGCAAGGGAAACCTTACCACTACGGGCCAGCTGGGCGAGATAATAAACGAGTCAATAAAGGCCGCACTGAGCTACATAAAGGCCCACAGAACAGACCTGGGCCTTCCGCCGAACTTCCACGAGCTCATTGACATTCACATTCATATCCCGGAGGGCGCAATACCAAAGGATGGGCCATCCGCTGGCCTGGCGGTCCTGGGATCAATGGTCTCCGCGCTGACCCAACAGCCTGTCTCCGGGACAGTGGCCGCGACCGGCGAGATAACCTTAACCGGCCAGGTCCTCAGGGTGGGGGGGCTAATCGCAAAACTGATGGCCGCGCAGAGAACAGGAATAAATACCGTCTATCTGCCCCTATCCAACGCTGAGGAGGTTGCCTACACGGATAAAAAGATGGAGGGAAAGCTCCTGTCAGGACTCACGGTAAAATATGTTTCATCGTGCGAGGAATTCCTCTCGGAGGTTTTCCCGTCTAGGAAAAACAAACCCCTCGCCGCGGCCTCGGATTACCTGGAGTGGCTGAGGCTGTAGAATGCGATCTATCTTTCAATAAGCAACGATTTTGCCCGATTTCCTGAATCACCAGGCTCTGAAAATGGGCCATTTATCCCTTGTACCCCTGCAACCAAACACGCACTTCTCCTTGAACCTGCCCATCGCCTTGGTTTAAGCTTTAAGTGTGAGCAAGGAAAACCCTGTGTGGGCCATAACCCACGAAAAGGTCAAAAGATACCTACATGAGACCTTTGGCGATAGTGGCTTTTTCCCCATTGAGGACAATGGGTTCTGGCTTTGGTATGGCACGACCATAGTGCATGTATTCGTCCACCCGTTTTCCCGAGAAGACCCCAAACACTCCGTAGTCAACATCTGGTCCCGCGTTACGGTTGGGACGCCACTTAGTGGTGAGCTGGCCATATTCCTGATAAAGGCAAACGCGGGGTTCCGGTTCGGTGCCTTTGGTTATTATGAGGGCAGTGAACCAGACTCGTCAAGCGTAATCTTTGAATATAACCTCCTGGGAGAGGGCCTCACAAAGGAGCAGCTCCTTGACGGGCTTATGGCGGTCGCGAGTACATCTGACCATTATGACACCATAATAACGGAAAAATTCGGCGGCAAAACTATGGCAGAGATGCTTGAGGAGGCCATGGGAGAGGAAACCGACGAGGAATGGGAATGACAGGCGAGGAAGTACTTTCTCACTTTTCGGCAGATCTCGCTGAGATGTATCGGAGGGCAAAAGCCTTGGCAAAGAAATCCGGAGGCATACTTTCGCCTCAACACATGCTTCTCGTGCTCATTGATACATACGGCATAGAAACAAAGAATATTGGGACATACAGAGAACAGCTGAACAAACACATAATCCAGAAATATGGAACCAGCGCGGTGGAAACAGTCAAGGTGCCTAAAGAGACCCAGGAGATATTCATCGCAACGGTTGAACTCGCGAGGGAAAAGGGATCGGAGTACGCGAGCGTGCTCCATTTTCTGGAAACACTGGTAAAGCGAGGCCTCTCGCCCCTGAGCATGGACACGCTAAAGGAGATACAGGATGGTTTTCTTATAGCGGCAGAAAAAAGGCCCATCATAACGGTTGCCATTCCGGAAAGCCTCATGGCATATGGACGCAACCTCACTGAGGAGGTACTGTCTCCTACAGCCATGCCAGTAATCGGGAGAGAGAGGGAAGTCAACGCTATAATAGAAACCCTTTGCAGACGTATAAAGAACAACCCACTCCTCATCGGAAAGACCGGGGTGGGCAAGACCGCTGTTGTTCGTGCGGTGGCGGCGAGAATGGGGAGAGGGGAGGTGCCAGACAGGCTCAAGGGCAAGATAATCTTTGAGATACTGAGGAGCAACCTGGTATCGGGCGCCGCATACTACGGCGAGATAGAAAAACGTGTGAAGGAGATAGTCTCCGCGGTAAAAGAAAACCCTCAGATAATAGTATTCATAGACGAGATACACACCATAGTGGCGGCTGGGGGAAAGGAAGGCCTCGGGGATGTCGCGAACCTGATGAAGGCCGCGTTGGGAACCGGGGAAATAACCGTCATAGGCGCGACAACAAACGAGGAGTATTACAGGTATTTCGTTCAAGACGAGGCCCTAGCCCGTAGGTTCAATCCGATCCTGATTGACGAACCAACCCCAGAGGATACCCTAAAGATACTCCTGGGTCTGAAGGCAGACTTTGAGAAGTTTCACGGCATAGCTATTCCCGACCATGTCCTTGAGAACATAGTCAGGCTCTCGCACCTGTTCCTGCCTCAGAGGTCTTTCCCAGACAAAGCCATAGACCTTCTTGACCGGGCCGCGGCCCGGGCCGCCTTGTTGGGCGAAGATGAGCTCGGAGACGAGCTTATCTCAACGACCATATCGGAAATGAGCGGCATACCAGTCAACATAGTGAGCCAGGACCCACGGGTTTTCTATGATGGGCTTACGAGATACCTCAAGGAGCGAGTCGTGGGCCAGGATGAGGCCGCTTCAAGAATATCCCACATAATAAAGATAACCAAATTGAGGCTTGACACTAGGCCCCAGAGACCGGACGGCGTGATTGCCTTTGTTGGGCCACACGGCGTTGGAAAGAAGGAGATGGCCACAGCAATAGCCGAGTATGTTTATGGCTCAAGGGAAAAGCTGATTGAGTTTGACATGAGCCAGTATAGCGAAGAACACCACATTGCCAAGCTCATAGGCTCACCCCCTGGCTATGTGGGTTTCGGCCAGCGGGGCGAACTGGCGAAAGCCGCCCAGGACAATCCTCATTCTGTTCTCTATTTCAGGAACATAGACCTGGCAGATCCTGTGGTGACGAGATTCCTGGCTGAGTGCTTCATGGAAGGCCAGTTCACGGACGCGGCCGGAAGACTCATTAGCCTCTCAAACAACACCGTGATACTCACCCTCTCGGGCGAGGGCTACGAGATAACGAAAAAGAAAGCCATAGGGTTTGCGAGGAAGCCAGACGAGACAGAGGGCATTTCGGTCACGCTCGCGCCAATTCTTGAGGAAATAAGCCCGGCCCTGGATGACATCCTGCTCTTCAATCCGCTCACGGTTGAACAGCTTGAGGAAATAACGAGACGAAAGGTCTCAGCGCAAGCCGAGGAGATAAAGAAGAAGTGGCATGTTGAGGTGGAGATTGATCCCAACATAATAAGGGAGATAGCCCAGATGGCATACGACTCCGGCACATTCGGAGAACAAATACCCTCTCTGGTGCAAGAGAAGGTTATAGATCCCCTGGTTGATGCATTGCTTGGGGGCGAGGGCGCCGGAAGGTGTGTCCTTAGCATAGAGGATGGTGTTGTATCCTGCAAGGTGGAACCAAAAGCCCCCGAAGGAAAAAAGGCAGAATAGGGTCGCACCAATTGCATGAAAAAGGTTTTGATTCTTTTGTGTGTACTCTTTGCCGCATGTAGCAACGGCTCGTCCGCTTCCGTGGGCAGGGTCTTCTATGATTGATCTATCCGGGCTCAGCTACATAAGGCTTGAGAACCTGGAGATAGCCTCGGACGAAGGAGCGTGGTTCCGCGATGGGATAGAGGCTCTGAGCGGGCCGTTGAACCACGCGGTTTTCAAGGATCTCTACATACACAATCTTGATGAGTTCGGCATAAATATAGAGGATGTGAACGACCTGCAGATCCTAGGTTATAGAAGCATCGGATGGGCCAATTGAGATAGCGAACACAAAAGCAGAGCACAACCGAAGTGACGGCCTTGATTCAAAGGCAAAAAACACATACATTCACGAGTGCATGGTCGCGAACAACTCCTGCGACGGGATAAAGCTCTGGGGAGGTGGTTCAAGGGCGATAAACTGCCTGGTTTTGGGAACCCGCGGTTCACATTGACGGGCTTTGGCTCAGACGGAAACTATCACCTCATATCGGGTTCACCAGCAATAGACGCGGGTACAACCTCGGGCGCACCAATGGTTGATCTTGATGGGATAACGAGGCCGCAGGGTGGAGGATTTGACATCGGGGCCTACGAGAGGTGATCGCTTATATGGATCTGGATTCACCGCCTGCCCGAGGAAAGCGGATATATAGGGAGCCCAGATTTGTAATGGCCGCCCTTATGAGCGTTGATCCTGTATCGCTCAATCTGGGCCGAATTAGCTCGTATATGTGTAGACCATTGTCCCTAAAGCCATTTTCTCTTTTTCATATATAGAAATATTATGAAACCAACCGCGATCATCAGTCCCAACGCGGCCGGATACCCCCACCACTGATCAAGCTCTGGCATGTATTTGAAGTTCATGCCATAGATGCTGGCTACCAAAAGGGCCGGCAGGGTTACCGTAGCAATGACTGTGAGCACCTTCATTATCTCGTTTGATTGATAATCCTTTGAATCAACGAAGAGCTGATAGAGTGTTTCGGACCTCTGTTGAAGGTAATCGGTCTCGGAAAGTATCCTGTAGTGCCTATCAACAAGATCAAGAATGTATGGCATATCCTCGTGAGAAACGAAATCACGCGCCTCATCCACGAGCTCCTCAAAAACCCGCTGATGAAACATCAGGCCTTTTCTGATTCTGCCGAGGACACCGTTCGTGGCGGTTATGCGCCTGAGAACTGCCTGATTAAGGTTCCAGCCAGCGATCTGGTCCTCTATCGCGTCCATACGATCGTCTAAATCCCCAAGAAGCTCCCACAGGCTCTGAAAAATTGTCTGATTGAGAATACCGCGAAGGAGCCTCGCTGGCGACGAGAGGCGCTTGGCTATGTTTTCTTTGTTGGAAAACAGGGCACGAAAACCGGGTATCTCTTCCCTGGCGTATGTGACGAGAAAGTCCTTGCCAATGAATATGCTCAGTTCATAGACCTCAAGCCTGTCACCTATGCATAGGGGCATATGCAGTTCCACAAAGAGATAAGAACCATAATCCTCAACCTTTGGAATAGGAGTCTCTCTCTCGCAGTCCTCTATTGCGAGCTGATGAAAGCCGCATATCTCAGACAGAAAAGAGAGTTCATTGGACTCAGCGTGGACCCAGAGAGGCCTCTTCATCCTCCAGGCCATTGCCGCGGATTCAACCCCGTCAACGCTTACAGTTTCCCCACCGGAAAGATAAAGTGCCCTCATTCCTAGTAGTCCCTTCTCACCTCGTAATTCGGTGCCTCGCGAGTGATGATTATGTCGTGCGGATGGCTCTCCAGAACTCCAGCCTTGGTTATCTTGATAAACCTGGCCCTTTCCTGCAATTCGGTTATTGTCCTAGCACCGACATATCCCATGCCAGAACGCAGTCCGCCGACCATCTGAAAAACAATTTCTGAGACAGGGCCTTTGTATGGGACAACCCCCTCAACGCCCTCAGGGACAAACTTCTGCGCACCGCGCTGGAAATACCTGTCAGAGGACTCGCCGCCGGCCATAGCGCCCAGAGAACCCATGCCCCTGTAGGTCTTGTAGCGCCTTCCTTCCACCAAAACAGTCTCGCCGGGAGCCTCGTCAGAACCAGCCAGCAGATTACCAAGCATAACAGAAGACGCGCCGGCCGCCAGGGCCTTCACGATGTCTCCGGAATACCTAATGCCACCATCAGCAATGAGAGGAATTCCGAACTCCCTGATCGCGACCGCGCATTCGGTTATCGCGGTCAACTGGGGAACACCTACCCCAACAACAACCCTGGTGGTGCATATTGAACCAGGTCCAACCCCCACTTTTATCGCGTCCACGCCCAGCATCGCCAGGTCCCTCGCGGCTTCTGCGGTCGCGACATTGCCCACAACAAGGGGCAGATCAAAACGTTTTCTTATCTTCTGGGCAACATCCATGACCATCTCTGAGTGGCCATGAGCGGTGTCTATGACCAGCGCATCAATGCCCGCTTCCAAGAGAACGGGTATTCTGGTCTCCCAGTCAATAACCCCCACTGCCGCGGCAAGCATCAGCCTACCTTGAGAGTCAACCGTTGCTGTGGGTTTTTCTTCTCTGCGCATCATGTCCCTAAGGGTCACCAAGCCAACCAACTTGCCCTCCTCGTCAACTATGGGGAGCTTCTCTATCTTATTGGCCTTAAGAAGGGTATAGGCCTCATCCAATGTTATGCCGGGCTTCCCGGTTATGAGCCTGGTGTTCATGATCTCGGAAAGAGGCTTATCGTCATGCTCCTCAAAAACCAAGTCTTTTTTAGTAACCAGGCCCTTCAGGAATCTTCCCTGATCAACCACCGGGATACCTGATATACCCTTCTCTGCCATGAGTGCACGGGCAGAACCGACCGTGTCATGGGGATAAAGGGTATATGGCTTTGATATGAGCCAGGACTGGTGCCTTTTCACCCTCTCGGCTTCCCTGGCCTGGGCCTCCGGGGAGTTGTTTCTGTGTATAACACCAATTCCGCCTTCCAGGGCAAGAGCTATGGCCATACGGGCCTCAGTGACTGTGTCCATGGCCGCGGACACAATGGGAATTGCCATTTTGATACCACGTGAAAACAGGGTTGATGTGTCGGTATCTCTGGGCAAAACATTGCTTCTGCCGGGAAGAAGAAGGACATCATCAAAGGTATAGGCTTCTTTAATGTCCATGCGAAATTATAAAGCTAGACCTCAAAGAGGATCAGCAATTGAAAGCCCTTACCCTTGAATGGGAAAGGTTTTATATGCTTGCCTTAGCCTACCGGAACTGAACCTCCAGGCGCTCGTATCTGGGACCGCCCGGCGGGGGCGGTGGGGTGGGATACGAAAACAACCAGTCTTTCCCAGCGCGAAGGGAAAGGGCCAGAAAGCGAAAGCAATCTACCGGAACTGAACCTCCAGGCGCTCGTATCTGGGACCGCCCGGCGGGGGGCGGTGGGGTGGGATACGAAAACAACCAGTCTTTCCCAGCGCGAAGGGAAAGGGCCAGAAAGCGAAAGCAATC
>JBMFOM010000004.1:0-42006 GCA_049969615.1 Caldifarciminota bacterium | reverse complement strand
ACAGAGGTCTCAGCCAAAGGCTCACCCGGTTCTCCGACCACATATTTCTATGTGCTTTCTTAGGGGAAGAAATTATAGAGGCCGGGTAAAGTGATATACAGGGGTCTCCCTTCAATATGGGGGCCTATAGGGGCGGATCTTTCCTTGTCTTTCCTTCGGAAACTTTCGGTTCCATACCTGTCCCAAAAATAGACGGCGGGTTGAACCTGGCTTAGGAAAAATCTGCGGGCTGGAAAAACCAGCAGCCAAAACCAGGACTTGATCCTTCCCTGCCGGCTCGTTTATAATTTGCTTCCTAGCAAGAAGGGAAGTTTTATGCCAACGATAAACCAGCTGGTGAGGTTCGGTAGGACGCCGAAGAGAAAGAAGTCAAAGGCGCCTGCGCTGGCCGCCAATCCCCAGAAAAAAGGGGTCTGTATCAGGGTCTACGCGACCACACCGAAGAAACCCAACTCCGCTTTGCGGAAGGTGGCGAAGGTACGGCTTACCAATGGAAAGGAGGTCATCGCCTACATCCCCGGCGAAGGCCACAACCTGCAGGAACACTCGGTGGTCATGGTCAGGGGCGGCAGGGTGAAGGACCTCCCAGGTGTGAAATATCACATCATAAGGGGTAGATACGACTCGGCAGGCGTTGATGGCAGGTCAAAGAGTAGGTCAAAATACGGGACCAAGAAACCAAAGAAGTGAGGCAGGATGCGTAGAAAAAGAGCCCCGGTTAGAAACGTGCCCCCTGACCCAAGATATGGGTCCCCGATTGTCTCCAAGTTCATCAACTACATTATGTGGGACGGCCAGCGTACGCTCGCGCAAAGGATCTTCTACGAGGCCATGGACACGGTGGAGAAGAAGACCGGCGAGCAGGGTATAGAGGTTTTTCTTAGGGCGCTGGAAAATGTGAAACCAACGATTGAGGTTAGGCCCAGGAGGGTCGGTGGCGCGACATATCAGGTGCCGGTTGAGGTCAGGCCAAAGCGCCAACAATTCCTCGCTATGAAGTGGATACTCAATGCGGCGAGGGAAAGACCGGAAAGAACCATGTCTGAACGGCTTGCCAACGAGCTCATTGATGCTTCAAGGAACACAGGAACTGCTGTAAGGGTAAAGGAAAACGCGCACAAGATGGCCGAGGCCAATAGGGTCTTCGCACACTTCAGGTGGTAAGATGTTAAAGATAAGACTTGAGAGAAAAGGAAAGAGGGGGAGACCCTTCTACAGGATAGTCGCGGTGGACAGTCGGGCCACTGTGGGGAGCTATGTCCTTGAGATTCTCGGCTACTATGACCCCTTGAGAAAAGACGAGTTCAAGGTGGACACCGCACGAGTCCAGGAATTGCTGGACAAGGGAGCGCAGATAACACCCAGAGCAAAGAGTATAGTTAATCTCGCAAGAACCAGAGAGGTGAAACATGGCTGAACTGAAGGAGCTCATAGAGTATATCGCGAAGGCTCTCGTGGATCACCCTGACAAGGTTGATGTCCGGGAGCTGGCTGGAGAAAAGAGCGTCATATACGAGCTGAGAGTTGGCGAAGGCGACCTGGGAAAAATCATAGGAAAAGAGGGGCGCACCGCCAGGGCCATAAGGACGATAGTTGGCGCGGCTGCCATGAAGAAGGGGCGCAGGGCACAGCTGGAGATCATAGAGTAGGGGCAACCCTCTGTGGTTGTCCAGCAAGGAACCATGAAGCCCTCCGGCAAGTCCGCGGGCCGGGGTAGTAAGGACCTGGTTTCTGTTGGTAGAATAGGGAAGGCCACTGGGCTCAAGGGGGAGCTTAACCTGCATCCATATCTGGAGGTAGATGGGCTTTCTGCAATATCCCGTTTTTTCGTCCAGACAAGGGATGGTCACACTACTGAGCTGAAAATGGCTTATCTGAGGCACAAGGGAAAGGATACGTTAGTGGTGAAGTTTTTCGGAATTGAAAGCCCCGAAAAGGCGAGGGAGATTGCCGGACTGCACCTTTTGGCTAGGGCAGAAGACCTCCCCGCGACCGCGGAGGGGGAGATATATGCCTTTGAGCTTGTTGGCATGAGCGTGTTGGGCCCTGGTGGCGAGTTCCTTGGAAAGGTTGAAGACCTGACCCAAACCCCTTCTTATTTCATCCTGGAGCTGGACAGGCTCTCCATTCCGCTGACAGGAGAGTTCGTGAGCGAGATAGACAGAAACAAGGGGATTTTGAAACTCAAGAGGTTCTAAGAGCTCTGATTTCCCTAAAAACATAGAGGCTTATGTTCGGCCTCACCAGATACACAAATAATTGATCCTGCACAGGAAGTGGGCTATAATTTCTCCATTGAAAATAACCTTCATAACCCTGTTCCCCGAGCTTATAAGCCAATGGCTGAAATTCGGACCGCCTAGGGCCGCATCCGAGGCGGGAAGCCTTCAGGTTAGGTTCCTGAACCCAAAGCATTACGCCAAAACCCCCAAGGACACGGACGACTACCCTTTTGGCGGTGGGCCGGGCATGGTGCTGAGACCAGAACCTTTGATAAGGGCAATAACCGACGCGACCTCGGACGAGGGGGGAATGGTTCTCGTGGCGAGCGCTAGGGGCAGACTTCTCTGTCAGGAATGGATAAAGGAGCTCGCGGCCCAGCCTCACCTGGTAATAGTATGCGGCCGCTATAAGGACATTGACGAGAGGGTTATGCGCTGGGCTGACGAAGGGTTTTCGGTGGGAAACTTGATTGTCTCAGGAGGAGAGGGGCCGGGGATCATATTGCTGGATGCTGTAGCCAGGCTCCTGCCTGGAGCACTGGGAGACCAGGATTCCGCGAGGGATGATTCCTTTGAAGAGAACATGCTTGGCCATCCGTCATACACAAAACCCAGGGAATACCTAGGTCTTGGGGTGCCCGCGGTTCTTCTGTCAGGCGATCATGCCAGGATAGAAAAGTGGCGTAAGCGCCAGGCCTTGCTTTATACTTTGCGCCTGCGTCCAGACCTCCTGGCGAGAAGGAACACGGGGTCTGACGATATGGAGATTTTGCGAGAATCGTTGAAAGAGGAGAAGAACTGTGGAAGATCTGATAAGGGCCATTGAGTCCTCTTTTGCCCGGTCCGACCTCCCAAAAGTGAGGCCCGGAGATACCGTAAGGGTTTATGTTAAGGTAAAAGAGGTAAGGGTGAACCCAAAAACTAAGAAGCCAGAAGAAAAGGTCCGGCTCCAGGCCTATGAAGGCGTTGTAATAGCGGAAAGGGGCAAAGGCATAGGGAAAAGCATAATCGTCAGGAAGATCTCGGCCGGCATAGGCGTTGAGAGGATATTCCCCCTGGCCTCGCCCTCTGTGGAGAGAATAGAGATAGTCAAGAGGGCGAAGGTGAGGCGAGCAAATCTGGGATACCTCAGGGGCAGGATAGGCAAACACGCTAAGCTCAAGGATAGAAGGCTTTCTGCCGAGGAGCTCAATGCCCTCAAGCCAGCCGCGCCAGGACCCGAGCCTTCGGCAGAAGAGATGACCACCGAGCCAGCCGAGCCTAAGATACCGGAAGCCACTGAGCATAAGGAAGGAGAGGATTAATATAGGGACTGTAGAAATCGGAAGGCGCGCTGAACGGGAAGCTGCTGAGTTTCTCAGGTCATTAGGTTATGTTATAATAGCCAGGAACTTCACCATCAGGGGTGGGGAGGCCGATATAATTGCTTGGGACAGCGACATTCTGGTTTTCGTGGAAGTAAAAAGCAGTGCTTCCGTGGCGGCCGAACCGCTTGAGTCCGTTGACGAGAGAAAACGCAAGCGCATAGCTTTGACCGCGGAGCGCTTCATAACACAGATGAACCTGGATGGCGTCCAGGTCAGGTTTGACGCCGTATCCGTGACCCCAGAGGGAATAAAGCACTATAAGGATGCGTTCAGGCCCGAATATCCACTTTGATACTGAGCCCCAATAGCATCCGCCATAGGGGAATCCTCCAATGAGTTTGGTCTTCCTTTTTCTGTCCTGCGTCAACCTCCTCTTACCACATGTACCGGTGAGGGACACAGCTATGGAAAACGGGATGAGGGTTCTGGTCGTGGAGGATACGGCGGCCGGTATCACGGCTATCCAGATGTAGTATATGGTTGGGTCGGCCAACGAGAATGACTGCTAAGGAGGTATGGCGCACATGACCGAGCGCCTGATGTTCAACGGCTCAACCGGCCCAGCGAACATGTTCTCACAATGGATAAGCGAGATGGGCGGCGAGGACAACGCTTGGATAGACTTTGATGTGACCGTGTATCACTTGGTTGTCTCACTGGAGGCCGTCAAATTTGTTATATCAACTTGAACCCCCATTGACCCAGTCATTATACTTTTGGGCCATGAAGAGGACGAAGGATGACATGTGTCAGGCTAGCCAATCCCCGGCTAGGGGAAGTCTGCCCATTCAACGGGCAAAGGCCTGATCCCTTCGTCAACTCCGGATCAAACCCCCACCGTCTCATATATCATTCCGACCAGCCATTGGCCCGGCATTTAACCCAAAGGAGACAAGATGCATAGAAGTCTTGAAGAGATAAACGAGAAGATAGCCCGGGGTGAGGTGGTAGTCCTCACCGCGGAGGAGGCCGCGAGGCTCCGGGAGACAGAGGGAGTGAAGTCAGTAGCGGAAAAGGTAGATGTCATAACAACTGGGACATTCGGGATGATGTGCTCCTCAGGGCTATTTCTGAACACCGGCCATACAGACCCTCCGTCCCGCTTCCAGAGAGCATTTCTGAATGATGTAGAGGCATACGGAGGCATAGCCGCTGTTGACTTGTATCTCGGCGCGACGCAGGTCTCTTTGACTGACCAGAGATATGGTGGCGCGCATGTTATAGAGGCTTTGATACGCGGCGAGTCCGTGAGGTTCCGAGCAGAAGGCGCAAGGTCTGATTGTTATCCGCGGAAATCAGTGGAGGGAGAGATTACCCTGAAGAACCTGAATCAGGCGTTCCTCTTCAATCCCAGAAACCTTTATCAAAACTATGCCGCCGCGACAAACTCCTCATCCCGTATCCTCTACACATACATGGGAAAGCTCCTGCCGGGATATGGGAATGTCATGTATGCCACATCCGGGGAGCTTTCTCCCCTCTTGAAGGACCCAAACCTCAGGACGGTTGGAATCGGGACAAAGGTGTTCCTTGGAGGGGCAATAGGGCATGTCGCGTGGGAGGGGACCCAGTTCAATGCTAATCCAAAACGCGACTCGGCCGGGCTACCAATAACCCCCGGTGCGACACTTGCCCTGATAGGAAATTTGAAGGAGATGAACCCGGACTTCCTACGAGCTGCATATGTGCCGGGATACGGTGTGAGCCTTTTCCTCGGAATAGGCCTTGCTATTCCCATATTGGACGAGGACCTGGCCGAGACATGTTCAAGGCCTGACAGCCAGCTAAAGACAGTTATCCTGGACTATGGTGTGGCTAGGAGGCAGAGGCCAGTGGTCAAAGAGCTGAGCTATCGGGAGTTGAGAACCGGATGGGTGGAGATAATGGGGAAGCGGGCGAGGACAGGTTCAAGAACGAGCATGAGAATATCAAGGCAGGTCGCCGAAACACTGAAATCATGGGTAAAAGAGGGGCGTTTCAAGTTATCGCCATATGTAAGGCCCCTGCCGATTGAAGGGCGTTCACTCCCATGGGAGGTATGAGATGAAACTATTCCTGCATTTTCCGAAGGACATAGTGGACAAGCCCATAATCACCGCGCTCATCAAGGAACATGGCGCCGAGGTTAACATCCTGCGGGCAAGGGTCACCCAGACCGAGGACGGCGAGATGGTAGTGGACATAGGGCCTGATCCCGAAAGCGCAATAGTATGGTTGAAGGAACGGGGTGTTGCGGTTTATCCACTCTCCGACAAGATAGCCAGACGCGATGAACTCTGCGTTGACTGTGGCTCCTGCTCAGGAGTCTGCCCCTCCGGAGCGCTTTGCATGGGCGAGGATGATCGCCTCGTCTTTGACTCGGCGCTCTGCATATTCTGCCTGTTCTGCTTGGACTCATGCCCAACCGGCGCGCTGGAAGCATTTGAATGAAACCTTATAGGGAAAGGGTCTCTGGATGGCCTTACCGGGCGAGGATAGTCCACCGCAAAACAGATATTCTCCTTGGCTCCGAAAATCCAATTGATGCCACGCCAGGGGCACGGATAATCGTGAGCCTATGGGAGGAAATGGAAGGGTATCTGGAGAGGCATCCAGTATTCGGCAGGAGTCTTGACCCACTGGAACCCTTGCCGGGCGCACCGGCCGTAGCGATTAATATGGCACAAGCCGGCAAGGCCGCTGGTGTTGGGCCAATGGCCGCGGTCGCCGGTGCCTTCGCGGAGAGAGTCGTGATGGCATATCATGGCGATGTGGCCGCAGAGAACGGTGGGGATGTTTTTATGAGGACCAGCCGAGAGAGGGTGTTTGAGGTCTTCTCCGGGAACCCGAAGCTTCCGGGGCCGAGGATCACAGTTCCTCCTGGTTCATGGGGCATTGCTACTTCATCAGGGAAACTCGGGCTTTCCCTGAGCCTCGGCAGGGCATGGGCCGCGACCGTGGTCGCTGAAAGCGGCGCTCTGGCGGATGCGTGGGCAACCAGGCTTGGCAACGAGGCCCTCTTGGACAACGATCCAGAGGGAGCGCTTCTGGCGATAAAGGGAGCCGAAGGCGTCTTTGGCGCGCTTGTAATAACTGAGGAATCGCTAGCAGTATGGGGACTGAAACTGAAGTGAGGACGACCCGCAACGGATAGCGCTAGCCGCGAGGCTTTTTCAGGAGTTGTTCGGCAAGCTTAACCGCTGAGTAGGCGTCCGGGCCGTATCCATCCGCTCCTATGCGCTCGGCAAAATCCCTTGTGACAACCGCTCCGCCAACCATGACACGCGTGGAAAGCCCTCTATCCTTGAGGAGCCTTATAACCTCCTCCATGCGGGGAGCAGTGGTGCTCATGAGGGCCGATAGGGCTACTATTTCGGCACCAGTATTTTCGGCCTCCTGGACTATTCTCTCGGCAGGAACATCCTTTCCCAAATCAATCACATTGAAACCCGCGTTCCGAAGGAACAGTGCGACCAGGTTTTTGCCTATATCGTGGACATCACCGCGGACCGTCGCTATGATGACAGTACCCCGGGGCGTTGCCCCGGCACCTTCGCTGAGAAATGGCCTCATGACATCCATGAGTGCCTCAGCGGCCTCCGCGGCCCTGACCAGGTGCGGCAGGAATATCTTTCGTTCTTCGTAAGATTTTCCAACCCGCTCAAGCGCTGGACCAAGGCAATTGTTTATTATATCCTCAGGGGAAAGGCCTGATTCAAGCAGTTCCATCGCCCTCAGCGTGGCGGTATTTTTGTCGCCCAGAAACAGCGCATAGGATAGCTGCTCGGCCGGGTCATAGGATTCGTCATCAGGCCCCGACGCGGGTGTTTCCGTGGGGCTAATCCTGCCCACGAGAACCTGCGCGCCCGTCAGGACATCAATTGTAGTCTGATTCATCACATCAACTATTGCTAGGTCAAGTCCCGCTGCGATCAACACAGAGAGCATCGCTGAGTTGATGCCCGCCCTGCCAGGGAGGCCGTGGGAAACATTTGATACGCCCGCTATGGTCAGTAGGCCTATTGACTTCAAGGCTTTGAGGGTTTCCAGGGTAACATCTGGCGGAGCTCCCGTGGCAATGGGTTTTACGACTGGATCCGCGATCACGCGTTCAACCGGAAAGCCATGCTCAGCGAGAATCTCAATGCCTCTCTTGATTTTAAGGAGCCTCTCCTCCGGTGTTTCTCCCAGTCCCCCTTTATCAAGAGGCAAAAGAACCGCGAATCCGCCGTGTCTTTTTAGGATTCCGATCTTGGACGAGATATCCTCCTCTGTAGCGGTGAGGGAATTCAGAAGCCCTATCCCGCCCAGCTCAGAAAACGCCTGCTGGATGAGCTCCGGCGAGGAAAGGTCGCAGGAGAGTGGAGGGCCATCGGTTAGCCTTGAGAACAGCTCCGAAACAAGCCCGTCGGGCAGTGTTTTTTCCAGGCCGAGGTTCACATCAATCAGATCAGCCTTCTCCTGAGCCCTTGCCAGGGAAACGATCAGTTCAATATCCCCTTCTTTCAACGCTTTTTTCAGGCTGGGCCTACCTGTTGGGTTTATTGACTCGCCGACAGCGAGGGTTTTCTTGCCAGCGGGCACAACCCGGTCCAATGAACTGAACGCCAGCAATGGTTCCGGTTTTCGTATTTCTGGAGGCCTCTGCCCGATCAAGCGGACATATTCCCTGACATGATCGGGCCCCGTGCCGCAACAACCGCCTATGATATTCGCGCCGGCCCAGGCAAAATCCTCAGCCCAGGAAGCGAACTCCGCGGGACCGAGAGGATAAAAGCCGTTGACCGGAAGCCCGGCGTTAGGCTCCACGACCAGGAAACGGGTGGAAAACCTCGCCATTTCCTGAAAAACGGGGAAAAGCCCCCCTGGCCCTTGGGAGCAGTTCATGCCCACAGCGTCCGGGCCCAGATGCTCAGCCATCAACGCCAGTGCGGCTGGCCCTGTTCCTGAAAGGGAAAGCCCACCCTCTCCAAAGGTCATTTGCATTGAAACGAAGGAATCGGGAGCGGCATCCCTTACCGCGAGAAACGCGGCCTTTAGCTCTCGCGGGTCGGAGAAGGTCTCAAGGAAGAAAACCTCAATGCCTGCCCTGAGAAGGGCCTCCGCCTGCTCACGGAAAACCGAATATGCATCAGACATCCTCAGGGGCCCCTGGGGATACATCAGTAGGCCGGTCGGGCCAATGCTCGCTCCGACTATGACCCTGTGGCCGATCGCATCAAGCGCTGTCCGGACCATTATCCAATTTATCTTATCAACGAGGCCCGGCTCACCGAGTTTTATCCTGTTGGCACCAAAGGTGTTAGCAAGGACTATATCAGAGCCAGAATCAGCGTAGTCCATGTATAGCCGGGCAAGGACATCGGTGTGTTCAGATGACCACAGCTCTGGGGAAGCGCCCGGCGGAAGGCCCCTTTTTATGAGCTCAGTGCCCGTGGCTCCGTCTAGGAAAACAACGCGCCGGGCGAGCAGTTCTCTCAATTCCTTTGCCTTTTCCATCCTATAATCCCCGTTGTGCTCTTTTTCGGAATCAGCATGAATGAATCCTGCATCACCCTGACTCCGGTCTCGTCGCCACCCAACACTTCAACTATTCTGACCTGGTGGCTCAGAGAGAAATCCCCGTAGCCGGGCGCGTATCTAGCAGTTCCGACGAACCCGGACATTCGTTTTGCCGTATCCAGGTGTGCCAGCCGGAGAAGCCTTTCAACCATTTCCGATGCCGCAGAATCAAGCAAGAGGGCCTCGATTAGCCTGTTTCCCTCGCCAAGGGCACGACATTCCTCTTCAGGCTCGGCCCCTATTGTGGCGAGAAACAGGCTCACCGTCTCGGCCTCGGAGAGCTTCTTTACCATATCCGATGAAGAAATGGTAAGCCCGTCCAGCTCAACGATGTCTGGACCAATCCCCATTACCGGGAGATCAACCGAGAAAGCTGCGGGTTTGGCGAGCGTTATGAGCTTTCCGGCAACGGCCCTCGCGATCTCAACGAATGCTTCTCCACGATCCGGTGGGCATCCGGCCCTTGCCAGAACCCTTCTGGTCTCCGGAAGGACCTCCTCCGGCCTCGGCCTCATAACCCTCTTTTCCATAGCCTCGCCAATTCCTCTGTTCCGCTTGCCGGGCCAGATATATAGACCCCCCTGGCAAGGCCGCGGATGGCTTCCATCACCTCAGATAGAACATCCAAGGAGAAACGAGGGACATCCGCGTCATCAAGGGATTCAATTTTTTCAAGGATCTTTCTGGGAACACTTATGCCGGGGACCTCTGATGCCAGGTATAGCGCGTTGGACCTGTTTCTCATGGGCATGAGAGCAATTATCACGGGATATTCTCTTAATACATCCTGCCACGGTTCTATGTCATCGGACGAATAAACTGGCTGAGTTATGAAAAACCTACAGCCAAGCTCCCAGCGCCTATTCACCTTGTCCTTTGCCTTTGGATCAGAAAGCGAAATAGCGCTTCCGGGGAAGAAGTAGGACCCTTTGCCTATCTCTCGGCCCGCCAGGTCCCGGCCAAGGCACAGTCTTCCTATTAGAGATAGGGTTTCCTCCGTTGATAGGTCATATATGGCTGTGGCCTGAGGATAGTCGCCCAGAGTTGGGGGGTCGCCAGCGACAACGAAAACCGTGTGCAGCCCAGCGGCCGAGAGACCGAGTAGGTCAGATTGGACACGGGTAAGGCTCCTATCCCTCAGTGCGAAGTGAACGAGGGATTCAAGGCCAAGCCGTTCCCGGAGAAGGGTTCCCATCAGGCTGGGAGATGCCCTTACCCGGCCCATCGGTGAATCCGGAATGCTTATTGCCAGCGGCTCAAACTCCCTGAGTGTCTCGGCCTTTTTCAAAAACGTCGATGGATCGCCATCCCTGGGAGGCAAGAGCTCCACGACCAGCGCGTTCCCAGCTGAAAGGCTCTCTGCGAGCCTTGGCGGCGAGCTCACGACCGCGGATGCCTCAGCCTCATTTTCCGGTGTCACCCATCCAACGGATACGGCCTTGCTGGTGCCGGAGGAAAGTTGGTCATAGAGAGCGCTGATGAACTCCGGGGTTGTGCCGCAACAGCCACCAAGGAGGACAGTTTTTGGGCCGGTGCATGAAGCCATGCATCTGGCAAAATGTGTGGGGGTTGCCGGATAGACGAAAGAGCCATCCTGGAAACGCGCGAGGCCAGAGTTTGGTTCAAGGAGTATAGGAAACGGCGAGGCGGCGAGAAGTTGCCTGTATATGTCCAGAAACTGCAGGGGGCTGATCCCGTGGTTCGCACCCAGGCCGGCAAGTTCAAGCCCAGTAAGTGATTTAATGACATCGTCCACTGAGAACCCGGCCGGGGTCAAAAGGTCAAGGCCAAAGGTGAAGCTGGCCGCAACCGGTACATCCGGGGACAGAGACCTCACGAGGCTGAAAAGTTGTGCTGTGTGTCTGGGATCAACCTGTGTTTCCAACAAGATGAGGTCAACCCCGCCCTCAAGAAGCCCTTCAATCTGGGGCAGGTAGGACTCGGCGAGCCTTGATGGGTCGCGTGGGGCAAAAGCATAAGAGAGACCGGGATCCGGCGGCCCTATGGAGCCGGCAACGCGAAGCGCACCGGATTCCCTGGCCACGCTGGCAGCGAGGGCATTTATTTCTCGGCACCTGTGCGCCAGGCCATGCCTGTCCATCTTCTCCGCGTTGGCATCAAAGGTGTTAGTGGTTATAACCTGTGCGCCAGCCCTAACATATTCCGCGTGTATGCGGGTGAGGAGCTCCGGTGCCCTTACCAGTGCCTCGCTTGCAAGGTATTCCCTAGGAAAACCAAGGGAATAGAGGTATTCGCCGATCCCCCCATCGGCCAAAAGCGGCGCTGGCAGACCTAGGAACTCCACGGATTACAAATGATAAACCAAGTCGCGAGTTGAATTCTCGGCGGAACGCGACCCCCTCATGGCGCAGACCTCGTTGTGGAGCGAGCCCGAATCCCAACCCTATAATTTACCCGTGGACGCGATCCTCAGAATCTATGTCCAGGAGATAAACCGGATATACAAGCAGGGGGATTTTTCCGAGATGAGCTTCAGGTCACCCCTTGAAGAACTTTTTCGGCAATGCCTTCCGGAATATGAGATCATCCACGAGGCAACCGGCCAGACTCCCGGCACTCCGGACTTCGTGATAAGGCGCGGAGCCTTCCCGGCCGGGTTCTGTGAGTGTAAGGCAATTGAAAAGGATCTCCCGATCCTGCTGTCAGACGAGAAAATAAAGGCGCAGCTGGAAAAGTATCGGGCCGCGGCCGACAACCTCATCCTCACCAACTACCGGGACTTCCTCCTTTTCCAGGCCGGCTCGCACAGGCCTGTGGCTGAGGTTCACCTCGGCGCGCCCGGTGAGCTCCACGCCACGGCCGGGAACGCGCGGGCCCTCAAGCAGATGTTGGAGATGTTCACGGCTTACCAGCCGGAGGTCGCTGGGGACCCCGAGCAGTTGGCCTCTGCCCTCGCGCGGCGGGCTCGCGTCCTTCGTGATCAGGTTCTCTCCCGGCTCGCACGCGACATCCCCACAGGCCAGGGGCCCCTGGTTCCCCTTTACCACGCTTTTTCCGAATACCTGATAAAGGACATGACCCACGAGCAGTTCGCGGATGCCTACGCGCAGACCGTTGCCTATGGCCTATTC
Organism: Caldifarciminota bacterium; assembly: GCA_049969615.1. Classification (GTDB taxonomy): domain Bacteria; phylum Hydrothermota; class Hydrothermia; order JBDRYB01; family JBDRYB01; genus JBDRYB01. The sequence goes on along the minus strand of JBMFOM010000004.1, from coordinate 29,784 downwards.
ATAGCCAGGGCCGTCCACGACGGGCCCGGCTTTTCCCGCCGGCTCGCAAAAGACCTCCTGCCGGACACATTCCACTTAATTCGGACGCTTTTTGGGCACATATCCGGCGAGATCCCAACTGACCTTGAGTGGGTCGTTGACTCAATGGCGCAGACCCTTTCTGTAGCTGATCTCCGGGCCATCCTCTCGGCTTTCACCCGTCACAAGGCCGAGGAAGACCCGTTCATACACTTTTATGAGGATTTTCTCCAGGCGTTTGATCCTGGCGTCCGGGAGTGCCGGGGCGTGTATTTTACGCCAAGGCCAGTAGTTTCCTTCATCGTGAATTCGGTTCACGCCCTGCTTTCAGCCAGGTTTGGGAAGACCCGGGGCCTTGCCGATCCATCAGTCACAGTCCTTGACCCCGCGCTTGGCACCGGGACATTCCTTGAATATGCCATGCACCTAGTGGGGGAGGAGAACCGGCAGGCCGGCCTCTCTGGAAAGTTCTCTGACCTGGTCCGTTCACACATCCTCAAGAACTTTTACGGGTTTGAATTGCTTATGGCGCCCTATACCATAGCCCACATGAAGCTCAGCATGACCCTGCGGAAGCTGGGCCACGAGCTCAACTCCGGAGAGCGGCTCAAGGTCTATCTCACGAATACCCTTGACCCCCAGGTGATCCAGCCCGGCATTTTCCCCGTGATAAAAGACCTCTCGGACTAATCCATGTCCGCGAACAAGGTCAAAACCGAAACCCCCATTCTCGTGATCATGGGCAACCCGCCGTATTCGGGAATATCCGCAAACATGGGCGAGTGGATAGTGAAGCTCATAGAGGATTATAAGGTTGTTGATGGCAAGCCCCTGGGCGAGAGAAAACACTGGCTCCAGGACGATTATGTCAAGTTCATCCGGTTCGCCCAATGGAAAATAAGCAAAGCTGGACAAGGAATCCTCGCATTCGTAACCAATCACGGTTATCTGGACAACCCCACTTTCAGGGGAATGCGCCAGAGCTTGCTCAATTCCTTTACTGACATCTACATCCTTAACCTGCACGGAAGCTCCAAGAAAAAAGAGAAGTGCCCTGACGGCTCAAAGGACGAGAATGTCTTTGACATCCAACAAGGGGTCGCTATTGGGATATTTGTGAAGGAGGCAGGAAATACCTGTCAGGCCAGGGTCCATTACGCTGATCTCTGGGGCCTTCGGGACTCCAAATATGACTTTCTGGGGACCAATTCTGTGGAGAGCACCGAATGGCAGGAACTGAAACCCCATTCCCCGGATTATTTTTTCGTGCCCAGACAAGAGGGGTTGACAGAGGAATACGAGCAGAGTTGGAGCGTGAAGGATATTTTTTCCGTGAACAGCACCGGGATAGTGACAGCAAGGGATCACTTTGTAATTGACTTTAACAGGGAAGCTTTGTCCGGAAGGATTGAAAGTTTTAGATCGGGGAGGGAAACCTTCGGGCTAAAGGATACCGGAACATGGAAATTAGAAGAGGCTCGCCGAGAGCTCCAAAAGCTGGAGAACCCATCAGAATTCATCCAAGAGTGCCTGTATAGACCATTTGACACGCGTTGGCTATTCTATCATCCGACAGTTATTGAAGGGCCACGCTCCAAGGTCATGCGCCACATGCTCGCGGGAAGGAATATGGGGTTGATAACAACAAGGCAGGTTTCTAGTGGACAATTTGAGCATTCGTTTTGTTCAGACAAAATTATTGAGAGTTGTGCCATTTCTGACAAGACAAAGGAAATAAACTGCCTCTTCCCCCTCTATCTTTTCTTTGATGAAAAAGCTAGGCCATTGCCGGAGCCTGTACCAAACCTGAACCTGGAGTTCCTCCGGCTCGTGGAGGAGAGGACGGGGCGCTCGCGCTCACCTGAGGACATTTTCTATTACATCTACGGGATCCTCTATACCCCGGCTTACCGGACGAGGTATAATGAATTCCTCAAATATGACTTTCCACGGATCCCCGTGTTTGATGGCCCTGCATTTGAGAGGATAAGCCAGCTCGGATCAGGCTTGGTTGAATTGCATCTCATGCGCGGGAGCTTTCCGAGGCCCAGGGTTTGCTATCCCATCTCCGGCACGGACATCGTCAAGAAGGTTGAGTATAACGAGGCGAGCAAGCGGGTCTGGATAAACGACACCCAGTCCTTTGAGGGCGTGGAGCCTTCTGCCTGGGAATACCATATTGGTGGCTATCAGGTTCTGGACAAGTGGCTCAAGGAACGCAAGAAGTGGGGCAAGCCATTAACTCTTGAGATGATAGAACACTTCCAGCAGGTTCACGAGATATTGTTGGCCACAATTGATCTGCAGGCCAAGCTTGACGAGGCCTGGCCCCTGAGATAGTCCTCTCACGCCTTTTTCTTCTTCCAGGTACCCGTTCGCTCTGACCTGAACAAGGGAACCAGGAACAGGGGCGCCATGAGCGTGGTGACCATGGTCATCAGTATCGCTACCCCGTATATGTCCTGGGTTATTATGCCCCTGGCAAGACCCATTGAGGCTATTATCAGCGCGACCTCGCCGCGGGGGAGCATTCCAACGCCGACCCTCGCGCCGCCCATGATGTTGAACCCGACGGTCATGGCTGGCAGGCCGCAACCCAGGGCCTTGGAGATTATCGCTAGGACCGTTATGATTATACCGAACACGATGACTTCCTTGAACGCGAATACGTTCACCATCATCCCGGTGACCACGAAGAATATGGGGACAAAGGCCTGGTAGAAGCCGGACATCCTCTCAGTCAGCTCCTCGGCCACATCCGTCTGGCTGAAGGCGAGACCAACCGCGTATGCGCCGACTATCATAGCGAGGCCAAAGACCTCGGACAACGCGGCAAAGAAGAAGCATATCGCGAGGATGAGGACTGCCCACGCGCCCTCTGACCTAAACTTCCTGAGGAGCCAGGCGACGGGCCTTGCAAGGAATATCCAAACCGCGAGGAGCGCGACCCAGTATCCGAATGCCTTGAGGCTAACCAAACCAAGGTGGCCCCAGGATATTCCTCCTCCGTGCATTTCTGCCTCTGCTATGACTATCACCAGCGAGAGGACTATGAGGCCCAACACATCATCCACAACAGCCGCGCCTAGGATGGTTATGCCCTCAGGGGTGTTGAGCCTCTTCATCTCCGATAGTATGCGCGCGGTTATCCCAACGGAGGTCGCGGTCATTATCGCACCCATGAAAAGAGCCGCTGGGGCCATGTAGCTGTCCGCGTGGCCCATCCAGAATGTCGTTACCTGGCCGAAGACAAACGAGAATATCACGCCTCCCAGGCCAACTATGAAAGCCGGGAACGCGTATCTAAGGAAGAGTTTCAGGTCAGTCTCCAGGCCGGCCATGAACAACAGGAGGATCACCGCTATCTGCGCGATGGAGTAGAGCTCTGATGAGACCGGGACATAGCCGTGGCCTTCAACGGGGAACAGGGGGCCCAGACCCGGTATCTGGATATACGGACCAAGGAGAAACGGGCTTATGATGACGCCTATGAGCAGTTCACCCAGGACAGAGGGTTGTTTAAGAAATCTCTCTGTGAATTCCCCGGCCAGCTTGGCGACCAACATGATTATGGCTATCTGGAACACCAGCTTCATCACGATGTGCGTGAGGTTGGGTTCCTCTGTTCCAGAGGCCATGAGGGAATTAAGGATATCAAACATTGTTATCTCCTTTTTAAGCGAGAAAAATATAAATTGGATAGCTAGCCGGTTTCAAGGCCACTTTATTGCGGCCCGGCGCGGAGATTAGCCCCTATTCCGGCACCGCGACCTTGCCCCTCTGGCCCCTGCCATATAGAGATAAACACCCTGGCCGAGCCTTATGAGGCAGAGGTCATAGGAATAGGTTCCCGCACCCGCGATGCCGCGAAGTCTCTTCCGTCTAGGATGCACTCCCCTCGCCATTTTATATTGAGGAGACCTTTGATAAAGTAGCAATAACTTACTGGTTTGGGGGAGGAGCACTTTGTCCGAGGGAACAGGATTCTAAGAGAAGCTCCCTGAAAAATCCATTCACGAGGGCATTTACTCAGGGTTCTCTTCTGGCTGTGATGAGGTTCCCGGATATGGACGAGGGACAAACCGGGATTTTTCAGGGGTTTCTTGAGACAAGCCAGCGCACTGGGTTAAAATATGCCCCTGAGCCACCGTAGCTCAACGGCAGAGCGGCGCCTTCGTAAGGCGTAGGTTGTGGGTTCAAGTCCCTCCGGTGGCTCTTTGAGGCCATTGAAATAGGTCATGATGCCAAAGAGATATAAGGAGCAGATTTATCTTCTGCCGAACGGCCTTTCTAGACCAAGCTAGTGCCGAAATTTTGCCTCTTGATCCTTGGGATTCCTTATCAATAAACGAATTGAAAAAATGGGGGTGTCAAATATGAGCTTGGACACAGCAACGGGGCTGTGCGACTCATCATGCCTTTATTTCCTCCAGAACACCAGGGACAGAAGGAATATTATTGTCCCGACTAGGATTACTGATGCTCCAGATGGCAGGTTTAGCCAGAAAGAGATGCCCAGGCCTCCGATTATTGCTATGGCGCCTGCCAGGTAAGAGAACATGATACCGCCTTTATGAGACTTTGAGACCCTCGCGCCGATTGCTCCGGGGAAAACTAGGAGTCCCGATATTAAAACTACCCCAACCGCCCTCATGCACGCGACAACGGACAGCGCGAGTATAAAGAGGAGCGCGGTGTTCAGGACCCCTGTCCTGACCCCGTGGGCTGCCGCGAGCTCGGGGTCAAATGTGGAAAAGAGCAGCTTCTTTAGGAAGAATAGCAGGAATCCCATATTCAACAGTGCGATTATTCCCAGCAGAACGAGGTCAAAACTCGCGAGGCTCAGAATGTTGCCGAAAAGATATGTCCAAATGTCAACCCTGGTGCCGCCCGCTATGGCGAGCAGAACGGCACCCATGGCCATTGTCCCCGCGAAGAGGATGCCTGTGGTCGTGTCCTCAGGGACGCCGCGGCGGGCCGCCTCTGCCATTATCAGAGCCACCAGGATGCTCACCAAGACCGCACCGTAGACCGGATTTATCCCAAGGAGAACGCCCAGCGCGAGTCCGCCGAAAGCGGAGTGGGATATGCCGACCCCGGTGAACGAAAGCCTTCTCGTGACCACAAAGAAAGACAGGAGGGGCAGAAAAAGGACCATTATCAAGCCGCCAGCGAGCGCGTTTCTGGCGAACGAGAACTCAAGGATTCCCATCGTCAGGTTCCATGTGAGTTATTATGTCCACTTCTCGGCCATATAGCTCGGAAAGGTGCTGGTTGGTCAGACACGCCGACGCGGGGCCGTGGCGGTGTAGTCTGATGTTAAGGCAGAAAACCTGGTCAATATAGGATGAAATAGCGCCCACATCGTGGGAGGTCAGTATCACGGTTACCCCAGTCTCGGCCCTCATCCTCAAAAGCAGTTTGTAGAAATCCTCCTGGCTCACAGTGTCTATTCCAGTTGATGGTTCGTCAAGGAGCATGAGCTTGGGTTTTCCAACCATGACCCTTGCTAGCGAGACCCTCTGTGTCTGGCCCCCCGAGAGCTCCCAGAACGAACGGCCCGCGTGTTCAGCCATCCCTACGGTTCGGAGGGCCGCGATTGCCTCACTTTTGTCCACCTTGCCCCCTATCATAACCGCTTCAAGAGCGGTAAGGGGCAAAAGGCTCCTGGTTTGCCTTTGAGGCAGGTATCCCACCAGGCCTTTTTTCGCCGCGTCCTTCGGATTGGTGCCAAAGACCTTTATATCCCCGGAAGAAGGCTTCACCATACCCAAGATAGTCCTGAGTAATGTCGTTTTTCCACCACCGTTAGGGCCTATTATCCCCACTATCCATCCCTCCGCGACCTCCATGTTTATCTCGGAAAGAACCATTCTTCCACTAAGCTCAACGTTCAGGTTGCGCACGCTGACCGCGTTCATTTCAGAACCCTGATGATTTCCCTCCCGTTGTAATAGAGGAGGTCAACATAGTCGTCTCTGGCCGTGTCACCAGGGTTTCCTATAGGGTCAAGCCTGGCCACTTTCGCACCGGCTTCATACTCCAGAGTCCTGGTGTAGGGCGAAGAGGAACCCAGCTCGCCAAAGACCGCGTGGACATCCTCCCTCTTCATGGTTTCTATGGTGGTGGTGAGGGTCATCGGGGATACTTCTCCGCCTTCTCCTGCTCCCAGGCTGGCAACCTCCAGAAGGCCGTAGCGAGCGGCAAGATACCTCCAAGCGGGGTGAACCGAAACGAACCTCCTGTCTTTGACCGAGGAGAGCTCTGACCTAAACCAGGTGTCAAAGCTGTCAACGCGGGCGTTGAAACTGGTAAGGTTGTTTTGGAACACTTCTTTTTTCTCTGGCCAGGCCTCGGAGAGCGCGACCGCTACCGAACTGGCTATCAGCTTTCCTCTTTCCGGATCAAGCCAGACATGCGGATCATTTACGAGCATCTTACCAGCCGCAGACGCATCAACCAGAATAGCCTTTGTGCCAGTTCTCGGAACCCACGGCTCCATAAGCGGCCCGGCGTAGATGACGACCCTCGCGCCCGATAGCGCGGCCACATTTTTTGGCGTTGGCTCGTATGCATGAGGGTTTGCGCCCGGCGGGACAATGCCGATCACCCGGAATTCATCGCCAGCTATGGCCATGGTTATGGAGGTCAAGGGATATATGGTGGCAACGATTGGCGCGCTATGCTCATTCTGACAAGACAAAGCAAGCACGAGTATAGCCAAAAATTTCCTCATGTTGAAATTGTAATCCATTTCCTGTGCAGGAACAAGTATTTGACCGTGGTCAGAACACGAAACATTCCCCCGGTGGTTCCTGGACAGATAGGCCGGCAAAGCGAATCAGCGTCAAGATACGGTTCAAGATCATGGGCACCCTTAAACCACTCGTCTATAAGCTCGGAGCCGGTGTAGTGGACTCCGCCTATTCTGAAGCCCGGAGAGGGTTTAGCCCCCAACCAGTAAGTTATTGCTACTTTGTCAGAGGTCTCGGATTATCAATGCTTTATCTTCTGCCAGTATCTGGATTCGTTGAACCCTGGGCTTTGATCCGGGGTGTGGCAAACCCTGCACTCGGAGAGATTCCCCTTTGGCGGTGGGTTTTCCGGGCACTTGCCCCCCGGATGACATGCCTCGCAGGTTATGCCGACTAGTTGTGGAGTTTTTTCTGGGTCAACAAATCCTCCCTTGCCAAAACCCGTTGTGTGACAGATAAGACACCAGGGGTTGTCAACTCTCCCGTCCTCAACCAGGGTCTCAAAAGCGTGCGCGTGTTCCGAGGCCTTCCAAACCTCATATTCTTCCTTGTGACAGAACTTGCAGAACCCTGGCCCGCGGAAGCTCATCTTTGCCCCGATCCTCTGGATATGTGCCCTGTAAGCCTGATTGTATTCGTCAAGAACCATGTTGACCTCCGGATCGGTCGGTGTCTCCGGTTTTACCGGTATGAACCAGGCCTCCGCGCCCTCCGCTCTCAGTTTCAGAACCCCAAGGGACATTCCTCTTGGGACCGATGGGACTATGAGTGTTTTTCCAATGTTGAATGACTGGAATTCTCCCCTTGCCTCTATTATGGCGTCCGGGCCATGGTTCCTTGCCAAGGCCTCGTCGGTTTCCCTGCCGGCTGATGACAGGAATACAGTGTAGTCATAAGAATGGGCGCCGGATAGGTCGGGTGGCCTTTCATCCATTACCCTGACCAAGAGAATACCCCTTATGACCACCCAGGGCCTTTTTTCATCCAGAACCGGCAGGCTGTTCCACAGGCCAGCATATTTATCCTGTGTGTCGCAGACACCAATCGCTACCGCGTCGTATCCAGCTGTTATCATGCCCCTTGTCATGAACCAGGTGTTCAGTGTATCCGTTGTATCGGAAGTAAAACAGCCTGCATCAACTAGAAGAGCGTCAGGATGCTTTTTTCTGAATTCCTTTGCCAGGTGTGTGGCCGCGTTGAGTCCCCCTTCAGGTGTTCCGGGGCAGGAGCAGGCCTCCAGATAACCAGAAAGCGAACCTGTAAAAAGCAGATAGCGCTCTGGCGGTTTCCTGGAGCAGGAGAGCAATAGCCCTAGCCCAACTATCAGTATAAACCTATGCATGCCAGTGCCCAGTTTCTCCCGACCGAGCCATCCCGTCTGGCTGACCAAAGCCAATGATCCTCCGCGGTGCAGGTTGGAGGGAGAATCATATTATCCTGTTTTATACCTGCTTCAATCAACGATTGAACCAAGTATCTTGGAAGGTCAAGGAACCAGCTCCCGCGCCTTGCGGTTGTGAATCCGGGAAAAAGTCGGGCCACATCATCGCCAACCCTGTAGCACCTCCCACAAATCATCGGTCCCATTGCGACCATGAGGTCGGACGGTCGCGTCCCGTAGAACCGGCCCATTGCCTCAATTGCGTTCAGATGAACCCCTGTCAGCGCGCCGCGCCAGCCAGCGTGAGCCAGGCCGAGCGCATGGTTTTCCTCATCAAACAGAAATACCGATCCGCAATCCGCGGTTCTTATCGCGATGAATATCCCCTCTCTATTCGTGATAATAGCGTCTCCAGTGGTATCAGGCTCTATCGGTGCCACCTGAACTATACCCGTGTGAAGTTGGTTCAGGCTTATGAAATTTCCAACCGGAGGGAAACCTATCCTCGTTGAGAAATAGGCCCTAAAGCGCTCAATGCCGACAAGCTCGTAATAACCCTTCTCGTTTATCCATTCCATTGTGCCCTTATGACCCTCGGAAACCCTGAGAGATCCGGCAACACCTCGGCCTGAAACCCGTGTTCTCTGGCGAACCTCAAGACAGCTTCTGCTATGAACGGACTTGTCTCCAGGACAACCCATCCACCCGGAACAAGGTGATGATTGAGTATTATCTCCTTTGAGAGCGCCGCGCCATCCTCTCCTCCACAAAGCGCCTCGGCGGGTTCCATGAGCACATCCCGCGGCAGGTCTTTCAACTCTTCTGTCCGTATGTATGGTGGGTTGGATACAACCAAATGATAGGTGTCTCTAGCGGCTTTTGTCCCATTGGCCTTTACAAAGCTTATTCTCCCGGATACCCCGTAGCTGTTAGCATTTTCCCTGGCGATTTTGAGCGCTTTTCCGCTTATATCCGAAGCTATGACTGTGGATTTTCCATAGTGCCTCGCCAGATATATTGCCAGACAGCCCGTTCCCGTTCCTATATCCCATATTCTTATCTCAGAGTCCTTTGGATAAAGTTCACCCGCCACCAGTGCCAGCACTTCGGTTTCCGGCCTGGGTATGAATATCCCTTTCTTTACCCTGAGCACCATATCCATGAAGTAGGCCCTCCTGAATATATACTGGATTGGTTCCCCCCTTGCCCTCCTTTTTGCAATCCTCACGGCCTTCCTAAACATGGAGTCCGGTATCTCCGTTACTAGCCGAGAGGTTTCTCCCGCGTCCGCGAGGAGCTCGGTTATTATATAATATGCCTCCCTCGCCGGTTCCGCTCTTCCCGCGAGATACAGCTCAAGTGCCTGTATTGCCTCTGAGACTAGCATCCCTATATGCCCAGCCTGATTCTCAACGCTCCCATAAGAACAGCCTGTATTAACGATACTATTACCCCTCCGCCTATCCATAGCCACCAGGGAATGGGTCTATTTCTGGCCGCGAATGTCGTGTAGGCGATCAGGACTCCCCAAACAACAGCGTATGCCCCTATGACCGAAAGGCCCTCAAAGATAGTGAGGGGATATGACATCCACCCAGGCGTATAAAACAGTAATGGCCACAGACACGCGACCAGAAACGCGCCCAAGCCCAGATCAGCCCAACCCAGGTTTGATTTCGTGGCCTCGTTCCTGTTTATGCCCGCGAGCACTGGCCCCATAAGCAAGGCCAGGGAATAACCGGTCAAGAGTCCAGTGGCTAGCCTTCGCTCGTTGGCCGCAGCCTGCCATCCCTGTAAGCCTGTCAGAACATCCCCAGCCATAATCGCAAGCGAGACCGCTATCGCGATAGCGACCTTCCAATTCGGCACTATTCCAAGCTTACGTCTCCTGAGGACCAACAGGAAGTAGAAACCTGCCCATAGGCCGAAGTGGATTCCCGTGCAACGGGCGCAGAGGGGAAGCTGGTGTCCACCAGGGTGAAGGGAATGCGCCGGCAACTGGTGGCAGACAGCGCCACATAGAAAGAAGGCTATTTCAACTATCTTGTGCAGGGATAGATTATAACCCATTTTCTTCGCGAGATCATTTAAATGAGGTGTCAAAGTTAGGCAAAATCTATCATCGCCATGTTTTTTGACCAGCAACTGTCGGCTGTGTTACGGACACCTATTTTCCCGCCTCCATCCAATTTTTCCCCACGGAGGTCTCCACGACCAAGGGCACTGACAGGGGTAGGGTATCCTCCATTATTGCCTTTATCTGTTTGCAAACATCTTCCGCGTCCCCCTCGGCGACCTCATAAATAAGCTCATCGTGTATCTGGAGGAGTGGCACAGCAGGGACATCGGCCTCGTCTATCTCAACCATGGCCTTCTTGATTATGTCCGCGGCCCCGCCCTGGAACGGTCCGTTTATAGCGGCCCGACGAGCGGCTTCACGCTCCTGCCTGTTCTCGCTCCTTATTCCCGGAACATACCTGCGCCTGCCTAGGAGCGTCGTGACATAGCCACTGGTCTCTGCCTCCGCTATCAGGGTTTCCATCCACTCCCTGACCTTGGGGAAATTGGCAAAATAAGCCTCAATTATGGTTTTTGCCTGATCGTCCGGAATGCCCAGCCTGGACGCGAGGCCATAGGGACTCATGCCATAGGCTATCCCGAAATTGACCATTTTGGCTATTCGCCTGTCTTCCTGCGTTATTGCCTCAATGGGTTTCCCGAGGATCGCGGAGGCAGTCGCTGAGTGGACATCAAACCCTTCCTTGAATGCCTTGGACAGTCCGGGATCGCCTGTTATGTGAGCGATTATCCTCAGTTCTATCTGGGAGTAGTCAGCATCCAATAACAGATGCCCATCCTCGGCCACGAATGCCCGCCTTATTTTTTTGCCTATCTCTGTCCTTATGGGGATGTTCTGCAGGTTCGGATCAGAGCAAGAGACGCGGCCCGTGGATGTTCCGGTTTGATGGAATGTCGGATGAACCCTACCTGTTTTTGGATTAACCAGCTCCAGGAGGGACTGGGTGTAGGTGCTTCTGAGTTTGAAGAGCTCCCGGTATTCAAGTATCTTCCCAGGCAGGGGATGTTCTTTTGATAGGGACTCAAGCACTGATTGAGCGGTTGAAAGCCCTGTCTTTGTCTTCTTGGTCGGTACGAGTTTGAGTATGTCAAATAGCACATGCGATAACTGCTTTGGAGAATTAAGGTTGAATTTTACCCCGGCCAGCTCGTATATCTCCTTCTCAAATCCCTCTATGCTCCCGGCCAGCTCGCGGTCAAAATCCCTAAGGTATTCCGTATCAACCTTTATCCCAGCGTGTTCCATCCTGGCGAGAACCCTAGCAAGGGGAAGTTCTATGTCCACGAAGAGGTCCCAAAGCCCCTCATTTCTTAACCTTTCCATGACCCCGTCCTTTACCCTGATTACCAAGTCAACCTCTTGCGCGTGATATTCCTCGGGCCTTGGGGAGGGCATGAGACCAAGATATCGGGGTGCGAGGTGCTCTATACCCTCCTTGTAGCGGCCCGTCTCTGACTGCGCGCTCGGGTCAAGAAGATAGTCCGCCACGACCAGATCAAAGGCCACGCCGTTTAGTTCCAAGCCCCTTTCCAGACAGGCCCTGTGGATTTCCTTTGAGTTGAAAGCGTATTTCTCGCTCTCGTTGGCTAGCGCGGCCCCAGCTTCCCCTATGGAACACTTGAATATTCTTGCTGGTTCCTTTGCCCAGAATATTTCCGCGTGTCCAGAAAGCGCGAAATTCCCCTCTGGTTTTCCCGTTAGGATTTCCAGCGGATAGACCTCTGAATATGGCGATGAGAATTCCTTTATCAGGGTATGAAATTCCATTTCTCTGAACACCGGAAAAAGCCTGGAGCGGTCCGGCGGCCTGATCTCCAATTCTGCTGGTTCCGGCAGGTCCGGCACATCCACTAGCTTGACTAGCTCAAGGCTCATCCTAGCATCTACACGGCCCTCGGCCAGCGCGCTGGCATATTTGCCACGGATCTCGTCCAGGTGTTCATATATCCCTTCCAAGGAACCGTATTTGCTCAAAAGTTCGCAGGCGCCCTTCTCGCCCACTCCCTTGACACCCGGAACCCCATCTATATTGTCGCCGACCAAGGCCAGGTAATCGGGAATCCTTTCCGGCGGGACACCGAACTTTTCTCTGACCTCTTTTGGCGTATAGAGCTTTTCAAACTGTGGCCTGGTGTCCAGGATTGAAATCCTCTCGTTCACCAGCTGCAGGAGGTCTTTGTCCGATGTGAGGATTATCACATTCCAGCCCTGATCGGAGGCCTTTTTGGCTAGGCTATACAGGACATCATCAGCCTCATACCCATCCCTGACCATAACCACAAGGCCCAGCGCCTCCGCGACATCCTTTATGTAAGGCAATTGCGCGGAGAGGTCATCTGGCATTTTCGGCCGCTCTGCCTTGTATGCCTCAAAGACCTGGTGCCTGAATGTTGGCTTCTTTGAGTCAAACACAACAGCGCCGTGGGTGGGCTTGATGTCCCTCAGGGTTTTCAGGAGAGAGTTCAGGAAAATGTAAATGCCGGAGGTGTTGAATCCCCTTGAGTTCCTCAGAGGATTCTTTATCAGCGCGAAATAGCCCCTGTATGCCAGGGACGAGCCGTCAACAAGGAGAAGCTTCTTCATGAGAGAATTATAAGGCGCTAGGCAGGCGCGGATCAGCAAAGACTTGCCACGGGTGAATCCGGGGTCCATTTAGGGTGAAACATAGCCTGCCCCTAAACGCGGAGGGCTTGCATCCCAACAACCCGCGCACATTATCCTATTGAAACCCTTGAAAAATCTCGGTTTGTCCTTCATCCCTGTCCGTGAGCCTCATCATAACAAAAAGAGAACCCTAATGAAATGCTCTCTCGGTGGGATTTTTCAGGGGCCACTCTTAGAAACCCGTTCTCTTAGACAAAGTGCTCCTGGCTCAGGTCAGTAGGTTATTGCTACTTTATCAGGGGTCTCCTATTAAAAAGGGGCCCTCACGGCCCCTCGGTTTTCTCGCGAACAGTGCCTACCTCGTCACCACCAGCTTCGTGGTCTTTGCCACGCCTCCCTCCTCAAGCCTCAGGAAATAAGCGCCCGGCTCAGGCGCCCAGGACACCGAGTGAATCCCGGTTCCTTTGCCGCCAAACAGGGTTCCGGCCAACCGGCCCGAGGCGTCGTATACCTTCAGGGTCGCGCTCCCTCGCCCTGAGAGCGCGAATTCAATTCTGACTGTGCCTCTAACCGGGTTTTGGAACGGGAGGAGAACGGTTTTCGTGATATCCTCGCATGGATCCTCGCAGACACCAGTACTACCAGCTATCATGTTAAAGCTCGTGGTGTTGGTATAACTGCCAGCGGTTATGTTCAGAAAGAAGGATACCCTGTGGCCTTGTGGACACGAGCCATCCAGGTTAACCTGATAGCCTGAGATTGATGTCCCTGTGCCCTCGGATGCTATGTTGGGGTAGGAGGAGGTGTTCTGAGTTATCGTGATGTATGGGTCCTGAGATGAAAGCGTTGCCGAGATTCCAGTTGCTGTTTGTCCGCCTGAGTTGATGAGGGTGATGTTAAATGAATTGTCGCCATAGGGAAGTCCGTCTCCGATGGAATTGGAATGATATGTGAGAATGGGTTGATTCGGCAGAGAGGTTGATCCGTTTATGAACCACCACCAAGAGGAGTTCTTTGCCCAATAGAGGTTTCTCCACTGGGAGTCCGGCGAGCCGGTCGGGCCATATATGGCTATTCCGTGCGAACCAGCAACCGATCCCCATGAGTCATCGTTATCATACCAGAATGAGCCTATGAGCGCTGTATCGTTGTAGACCGAGCCATCACCCTGAATGTCCATTAGGGCCTGGGCCGCGGCCCTCAGCTCCGCTGGCAATGAGCCTGTCCCGGCTATGGCCTTCGCGAAGTCATAGATGTCCATCAGATCATCATCCGCGTAACGCTGAGCGTTCTGGTAGCACGAGCTTATCTGCGCTTGGTTCTTTCCGCCGGCTTTTATGAGCTCTCGCGAGAACTCGTCCACTGCTAGGCAATACCTCGTGAACCAGGGCCCCTGGTCAACCGCGGAGTGGGTTATGTTTGAACTGCCATCATACTGGGTTCCGCCCGGTTTGTAGCTATTTACATATATCTCGGCGAAGTTGTGCCCCAGCTCCTGAGGCGAGGCGCCGGGGTGGGAGTTCAGCCACGGCATAAGCATGTCATAGGGATACCCATCCCAGGGTTCGGTTTCCTCGGAATGTAATGAGACATCGGTGAAATCTTTTACCTCGTATTCAACCTCCAGGAGTCCCATCAGGCACGCGTCGTAGGATATTATGCTCAGGTTCCTGCCCAGTATGTTGAATGCTGATTCGGTTATCTCTCTGATCTCCCCACCTGACACCGACAAGTAATCTCCATCAGTGTCATCGTAGGAGACTCCGTCGGTTGGGCCGCCCTTCTTTTCCCAGCCTGAGCCGTGGTTCCAGATTATCACCCAGTAGTGCGTTGTCTGGGAAAGCGTCTGTATGGTATCCAAGAACCATATCACATTGTCCGGGTCTCCCATGTTCAGCTCCCCACAATCCTTCAGAAGCTGGGAGTTTATTGTGGTCATGTTCGCGTCAGGTAGAATCCTATAGAGCCTGGTTCCGGTCCAGTCTCCGTTGGAGTTGTCGTAGCCGGGTATCCTGTCAAATAGCACATAGAGGTTGTATTTGTTCGTGTCTATGGCACTCTCCATCTCGTTTATATCGTCTATACCCGCTTCCTCAAGGTTGTTGTCCCCGTTCAGGAACACTCCTATGGTCCATGTCTTTTGTTGGGCGGCAGATAGGCCCACCAAAATGGCTAATCCCGTGATAGTTCTAATCATCACAGCCTCCTCAAGAGTCAAATTATACAGCTTTGACAGGCAGTCTTCAACCTGCCGCGGCGCGTGCTCTTGCCTTAAAATATGGCAAGTAGCGGAGGTTTTTGGACATGAAAATACAAGGATGGTTCAGAGACAATGCGCTGGCCTTGTTATCCCAGATAGCGATATGCGGCCTTGTAGTCTGGGCCACTATCAGTACTGTATTCTGGGTAAGCGAGAGGGCATCCAGACAACGGCTTGAAGCCGCGCTTTACCGTGGAGCCGGCCATGCTTCTGGCAGGAGCCTTTACACCCAAGCTCAATATGGATCCGGCTCGTCCTCCTATGACTTTCACTTCACATCTGACCTGAAGACAGGCCTTGAGCCCGTTAGCTCCAACCTGCGGGACATAGAGGACGCGCTCAAGGAGATTAACGGAACCCTAGAGGAGATAAAGGGGGCAATGAAATAAGGAAGCATTGACGGCGCCCAACAGGCCTCGTGTATGTCCAATTAGACTGGTATGATCAAATGAAGCTCCCGATAGTTGTCATCGTTGGCCGTGTGAACACTGGAAAGAGCACGCTTTTCAACCGGCTCCTCGGCAAGCCCCTCGCGGTTACGGACGAGAGGCCCGGCGTGACCAGGGATACCATAAAGAAACCCGCAGAACACGACGGTGCGGGTTTTCTCATAGTTGACACGGGTGGTTTCATGGGCGAGGAAAGCCCCGAGCTCTGGCCCGAGGTCAAAAAGAGAATAGAATCCGCTGTCCGCGAGGCAGATGCGATCATATTCCTGACGGATGCCAAGGATGGGCTTTTGCCCCTAGATCGTGAGATAGCCGGTTGGCTGAGGAAAAGTGGCAGGCCCGTGTTGTTAGCTGCCAACAAGTGTGATTCACGGAAGTCCGCCCCTTCGGATTTTCACGCGTTTGGCTTTGAGGTTTTCCCCATATCCTCTATAACAGGCGAAGGGGTCTCAGATCTGCTTGACAGGGTCATTGAAATAGTTGGCCGGGTTCCGCCCCTGCCTCAGAAGACCGGACTGATACGAATAAGCATAATAGGCAAACCGAATGTGGGCAAGAGCTCCCTTTTGAATGCCCTGGCCGAGAGGGATGAAGCAGTGATTTCACCCATTCCGGGGACGACCCGCGATCCCGTTGAGGCCGTTATCGGTGATTTTCTGATTGTTGATACTGCCGGTATAAAGCGAAAGTTCTCCGATGACCTTGAATATTACTCTTATCTGAGGTCCCTACGGAGCCTGCGTTATGGAGAGATATGCCTGGCTGTTCTTGATGCGGCCCAGGAAATAACCAGGATTGACAAGAAAATAGTCAACCTCGTTATCTCGGAGCGCAGGGGGCTTGTTCTCTGCCTCAACAAGATTGATCTCGTCCCCAAAAAGAAGAGGGCGCTTGTGCTTGAGGAAGTCAGAAAGCACATGGGTTTTGCCTACTGGGCGCCGGTTTTACTCGTCTCGGCGCTCAGTCGCGAGGGGATAAATGAGATACCTGGAATCATCAAGGCGCTCCACCGGGAATTTCACAGGCAGGTTGGTCAGGACGCGCTTTATGATCTTCTGGTGGATGCCGCCGGAAGGGTCTCGCCCGGAACAATGCTATTTGCCCTAAAACAGGTCAGGAGCGCCCCACCCTCTTTCCAACTATTCGCGAAAGAGCGCATAAGGGCCGAATACCTTTCCTTTCTTGAAAGAGAGATAAGGGCTAGGTTCAGTTTTGCCGGTATTCCCCTGAAGATAGAGGTCTCAACTCCAAAGAGAAAAGGATGAAGCAGCTCTGGAAAGGTTTTCTCGCCACTGTTGGAGGATTTTTCGCACCTGGACAGTCAGGTAAAAAGGGCGTTTTGCTCATTCTACTCTTCACACTCATATCAAAGTCCATGGGTTTTCTGAGGGAGATCCTAATGGCATATTTCTATGGTGCTGGTCCCGCGGTTGACGCGTTTGTCGCCTCATACACAATATTCACCCTGGCAGTCCTTTTGCCCTCAAGCCTTTTGCCGGTCGTAGGAACGCCCATTCTGGTTGAGCAAGGCATCAAGGAAGGCCAGGAAGGGCAGAACGAGACTTTTGCCTCCCTGTTAAGCCTTTGGCTCATTATCTCTGTCGGTCTCATCGCTATCCTGGCGGTTTTTGGCCCCCTGCTTGTGCGTGTTGTTGCCCCTCTCTTGCCCCCGGACATACACGCCTTGGCCGTCCGGATTTTCTATATCCTATTGCCCATGAGCCTGGGCATGGTCCTCGTTCACCTCGCCACCGCTTACTACAACGCTCGTAGGAGCTTTGCCCTTCCCCAGACCAGCGGCATTATACTGAACACGTTCATAATATTCTTCCTCTTTCTCGCCCAGACAATAGGTATATACGCGCTCGCGGCCGGTTGGGGCATTGGCTACCTCGTTGCCGGCCTTGCCCTTCTTTTTCCCACGGTTACCGGCGGCCGCGTCCTGGGCCGTGTGTGGACTCCCCAGACCAAGGAATTTTTGATATTGTCAATGCCCCTTCTTCTCGGTTACGGACTGGATCAGATAAACACCACCGTCAGCAGGATATTCGCTTCCAGTCTTCCCTCAGGGAGCATATCCTATCTATATTATGGTTGGAGGGTATTTGATATACCCATGCTACTCATCACTGCCCTTACCACCGTCCACCTCACAAAGGCCGCGGAGATGGCCTCGCTTGGAAAAATAAAGGAACTGCGTGGTTTCACCTTTTCTCTGCTCAAGAAGGCCCTACTGGTTATAGGGCCTCTGAGCCTAATTCTGGCCATTTTTGCTGGGCCAATAGTCAAACTCATATTCCAGCGTGGTGCCTTTGAGCCTGATGCCGCATCCGCCACATCCATAACCTTCCGTTGGTATGTCCTGAGTATGTTCCCTATGTTCGTTTCCTTTGTGGCCCTAGCAACCTTTCGCGGCATGAAGGAATTCCGCCTGCCCCTTGTGATAAGCGTGACAGGCATACTCTTCAACACCATCGGGAGCGTCGTCCTCATAAAACCCTTTGGGGTTGGAGGACTGGCTGCCTCTGCCACCATCACAATTTATCTGAATGCCCTTATTATGTTCCTTCTCATGTTTAAGAGGTTAAGATGAAGGTCTACGCGATGACTCTCGCTGGGAAAAGTGCTGTTACGGGTGTCTGGACCCACATGGAAATTGCCGAACAGATACTTCGCTCCCGGGGTCTTGATTATAAGATCCTGATTCACCCCGTTAACTTACATCCGCCTCCTCGGAGCCGTCAGCGTCTCGCACGCCTCATTGCCATCGTGACCAGAACCCCCTTTGAACTGACTTTTTTCAGGTGGCTCGTTAGGCCGGAGATGATTAAGGTGCTCAGGCGAGAGCTCGACATCGCGCGCCCTGATGTCATCCACATCCACGGCACATTCTGCGGGGGCCTTTTGGCGGATTTTCTCAATCGGGCAGGATTGCCTTGGGTTGTTCACATTCACAGCGTTGATTCCGAGCTGATGAGGGCCTCAGGCCATCCGCCCGACCATCCCATAGTAAGGCTAGCGGATCAACTACTTCAGAAGAGCCTGGAATCCGCCACTGTTGCTGTTGCTGTTTCAGAAAACCTGCGGAGCAGGATAGCCGAGCTCGGGATTGATGTGAGCAAAGTGAAGGTTGTCTATAACCCAATACTCATGCCAGAATTGCACCCGCCGGTTGGCGAAAAGGAAAGATATGTTTATCTTCCCGCGAGGTTGTCACCAGAAAAAGGCGTTGATATTGCCCTCAGGGCCTGGGCCATGGTTGAAAGGGAGGTTCCATGGGCGCATCTCTTCATAGCGGGAACCGGCTCCCACGCTGAATCCCTCGTTTCCTTGGCCTGCGAGCTAGGCCTGGAAAGGGTAAGGTTTCTTGGGCCGCTTCCTTGGCAAGAGAACATGGCGTGGATGGCCGGCTCGCTCCTGGTCCTTCAGACGACTGTCCCTCGCGGTGGCTTCAGGGAAAGTTATTCTCTGGTTGCGGCCGAGGCAATGACCCTGGGCAAACCACTCATATCTTCCGATACCGGGGGTGCACCTGAGATCATGGGGGATACCGGTCTCCTAGTTCCACCTTTTGATCACGAGGCCCTCGCGGACGCCGTTATTGAGCTCTTGAAAGACAATGGCTTGCGCGAAAAACTCGGCAGGAGGGCCAGGGAGAGGGCGGATAGTCTTTTTGATCCGGATTTATATGCGGATAGGATGAGGGGAATTTTTAGCGAGGCCATTGCAGTGGTGTCTCGCGGACGGGATGCTTTATAGCCCTAGTTTTGCGGCAGATTGCGAGGCTCTTGAGTTATCAAGGGATCAGTCCACATAACACTGCTCAGCCTATCTTTGGACCCCGGGCGCCGCAAAACTCAACTTTGACACCTCAATTTCTGTAAGTTCTTGATGAACAGGCACTTATAAATTTCAGGCCTGAAAAGCTGGAACTACATATTTGGGCAAAATTCAGGACCTCACCAACGATTTTACGCGGGTTTCCAGGGACAGACCCCCTAAAATGAGGGTTTTGGTGTCAGGGTTGGGTTTAACGCAAAGGCCAACCTGAGGCCATTTGTGCCCGGAAGGGTGGACGGAACCGAGCGAACGCGAATACTTGATCGCGCGTAGAAAATAGGTTATAGTAATTGGTCTAGGTAACAAGGAGGTGTAAAGATGAAGTATCTGATCATAGGAATGATACCTGGCGGTCTCCCTGGGATGGGCGGGATTGCCGAATGTGAAGGATGATAGCGGAGAGGGATTTTGGCCGCAGTCCTCTGGTGGGACGAGCCAGCCTGTTCTAATACCCTCTGGCCAGGTGACCTGGGTGAAGACCTACATAACCTCACAGAGGAGCCAGATATGGTTTCTCGCGCCCAATCACCATGCCGCGTGCGACATGGACAACGACTATGATATAGATATCGTTTTCACGGCGCTGGACTCAGATGAGCCGTGGTGGGGCCAAGTTTATATCGCCTACAATCAGGGTTTTCCTGTGTTCTCTGTTCAGGCCATAAGCCCTGAGGTGAGGACACCATATGGCCTTGATGTTGACGACAGGAACGGCGATGGACTCAAGGATATCCTTTATGCATCTGCCAGGTATCACGGCGAAGAGGATACTTGGGGAGACTGGGAGTACTGGGGTCATCCCTTCTGGCTCATCGCTCCCAGCTGGACGCCCATTGACTTGGGCGAGTATGATTTTCCCAACCACTGCGCGGCGTGGGACTTTGATGGTGATGGGATCCTTGATGCCGTTTTTGGGGATGAGGGCAGCGCTGTCTATGTCTACCTAACCGGCGGCGGTGGTTTGAGGACTGTTATGCCCGGCTATGGTGAGGGCATTGCGCTTGGTGATTTCAACGATGATGGCCAGATGGACATAGCGTCCGCTGGATGGGGCCCCGTTGCTGTTGCCCTGAACCTGGGTGGTGGGCTGAACTGGAATGCCTATCAGGTTCACACGAAGGCCGGACACGGAATCCAGGTAGGGGATGTTAATGGCGATGGCAACCTTGACATTGTGGGTTGTCACCAGAATGTTATGCTACTTCTGGGCAATGGAGCAGGAGGGTTCAATCCGGTTACGGTCTATTCCAATTTCGCGGACACCGTCGCCTTCTTACCCGGCCTCTCCGAGTCCGAGGTGGGCATAGCTGATATTGACGGCGATGGCGATCAGGACATAATAGTCTCCACCATGAGGCCTCTCGTCCACACTATAGCCTGGTTTGACAACATGGGAGGCAATCCGCCGACATTCCAGATGTGGCCTGTTGAGCCGGGGACATCTCAGTATTCCTATGGCGTTGAGGTCAAGGATGTGAATCGCGATGGTTGCGTTGACATCATCGCGGGCATCAACAACAACCTCTATGTGTGGGTCAACACTGATTGTGCCACTGACATCACCGAGGGCTATACTGGAGCGCCAAAACCCGACCTCGCATTCAGGGGAAACTTTTCCGGCGGTCTCCTGAGCATACAGGCAACCAGGCCCGTGGACGCGGCTTCGCTTGAAGTCTATAATTCCATGGGCGCGCGCGTTGCGGCCGTGAGTTTTGCCGGAAAAGAATTTTCCGCGCCCGTTTCACTGCCACGAGGAATCTATATTTGCGTTCTAAGGGTAGAGGGCGAGAGGTTCACGGGTAAGTTCGCTGGCGAGGGCGATTTCCGCTTGGAACCCATTGATAGGATAGAACCTTGGGAAATGGAGGAACAGGAGTTCTAGAGAGAAAGAGCTATTTCGTTATCAGCAGTTTCTCAACGACCTTCTGTTTGCTGGCTCCCGTGAGGTCCTTTGCCTCAAACACTACCAGATAAAGCCCGTTCGCCACATCCGGGCCCGTGTATGCGACATAGTTTATTCCTGGGTTGGCCAGCTTTTCTCCTGAGTTCCAGACTTCTTTTCCTGTGACCGTGAAAACCTTTACCCTGGCCCTGGCCTGAGCGTTGACCCTGAACGAGAAATAAAGTCTGCCGCCCGTGAACGGGTTTGGCACAGGTAGGGCGTCCGTGAGCGAGAGCTCTGTTTCTCCTACTGTCAAGGATATCATCCTGGTGTTTATGTTGCCGATGTTATCATAGGCTCGTAGGCCGAAGCTATGTGCGCCAGATTCATTGGAGAGGTCATAATCATAGAACCCAAACCCCGATGTGTCAGAGTTTTTGTCATACTGGAAACTGGTTGCTACATCGTGATCCTCGTCATCAAGTATGAACATAAGGGATGCGCCATCCTCAGGGTATTCCCTTGGCCTTATGTATATCCCCGATGGGTCAGAAACCCTGAACTCAATTGTTCCCTTGAATGGGATCCGGTTCCCGTCAACGAGCTCATGGCCGTTCATGAAAAAGGATATTGCCGGGCCATTAATATCCGAGGAGTTCCCTGGTTGTGAGGTGTAGAGGCTGTCAACCAGGCCAACCCTGCCAAAGGGTGGCGAGGGATCATACACGATGAGCCTCGCGCCCACCGTGTCCCTCCTGGCGTCCATGGGCACGGTATAGCTTCCGGAAAAGCTCCCGGAAGCACTTATTGCTCCGCGATACTCAGCCCAATCCTCAGATTCAATGGAATAATAGTCGCCGAAATGTGTCTGACCTTCCTTTAGATACCTGGTATCCAGGCCCAGAGGATAAACCAGTGGCCAGGTCGCGTCTGAGCCGGAGAAGTCTGTTCTTGTCCCAGGGACTAGGGTGTCCGGCGCAGTAAGGCTCAGATCCGGCGGCGGAAGTCTTATCGGGATTCCTGGTTCACCGCAGAGATAATAGTCAGCATCATTTTTGCCGGCCAGCTCAAATTCACCTGCAGGGTGGGGTTTGTAATCCATCAATAGCTTATACATGGCCTTGGCGTATGAGCGATTCGCGCTGGAGGTGGCGTTAGATGTTGTGGATATAACGCCCATTGCTCCACCCGGCCTTATTGTCCAGTCCTCGCCTATGCAGTGTGGGGGGTCAATGCGCTCAAATATTCCGACCTTGCAAGAGAGTACATGCACGAAAGCGTTTCTGGGTCCAGCATTTATCCTGTCCCGGTCAGACGAGAGCAGGTAAAGTCTCTCGTGGGTTATCTGTGTCGGAGACCCGTGGACGAACATGGTTATCAGGAGGCTACCCTCATTGAAATACCTTATGAAATCATCTGTCCACAGGGGCTTCATTCCTCCTTCCATGGGATACTCTATGCCGTAGCAGTGGCGAACCTCCATGGTTCTGGGGATGTAGTATCTCTGAAGCGTGTCGGTGTTGACCCAGTGATCTCGTATGGGATCGGGTTGTCCGCCCTCGTGGTATTCGTCATCTGGCACCAAAAGAACCCTGTTCCGCCACGGGCCGTTCGCCTCCCCGCGCTCGTAGCGCTTCAACTTTGTCACATAATCCCACGCCTCGCGCCTATCCCTAGCAGGGACGCGGCCATAAAACGCGTCCTGATAATTATTGCCATCAAAATCAAGATAGAAGTCCTCGTGGGTCCAGGGACCATCGTTAAGGCTGTGCGACTCCCAAGGATTCCAGGGCGGGAACAGGTTGCCCTCAGTCGTCCTGTAGCCTTTGTAGTCATAACTTCCGTCTCCCATGTTCAGGTAATAGGTAACCTGCGGTGTCTGCCAGTATGCGTAGGCATACCAATAGAAGTTTCTTATTGCCACTGGGTCCCTCATGCCGAAGCCGAACTGATCATAGACATCCTCAAGCCTGACATAAAAAACCTTGCCCCCGGTATTTTCCCACGCGCTATCCGAGGGATTCCAGAGCCAGAGGTTTTCGGCTCGCCAATCCGCCAGCGCCCGGCATGGCTCCATGAGAACATCTGGGCCGCATATTATGTAGTCGGCCCGGTTGGATGGATCGCGCAGGTTCACGGAGAGATCAAGAATGCCCAGCTTTACCGGTTTCCTGGTGAAGGTTGAGAGATATATTCTTTTGCCTCCCCAGAGCGAGTCCGTGAACTGGAGCTGACCGTTGTCCCATGTGAAATTTCTGAGCACCACCGGGTTAAACGGGTCAGACACATCCCAAAGGAAAACCGGCTTTGGCCCCCACGCGAATACCGTGTATCTATTATCCGCAGAATCCGGGAAGAAGAAGCTTGTTTCGCCAGGATATTCGTTCCTTCTATCGTATTCTATGTCAATGTAATCCAAATATATCTCTTTCGCGAACTCATCCGTTCTGATGAGACGTATTGTAACGGTGTTGGTTCCCTCCCGGAGGTTGGTTACCTGGACCTTGTAGAACCTCCTCATGCCGGGGGTCGTTGATGACTGGCCGACCATCTGGCCGTTCAGCCAGACCTGGTAGGTGGCGTCACCCGTGCCAGATATTGCAATTCCAACCGTAGCGATGTTTATCGTCCCTCGTCCGGTCCCAACCCCTTTACAGATCATTTCAAACGGGTAATCAGCATACATGGAGCTCTGGGGAAGAGAAAGCGTGGGTTCCTTTTGGACCCATATTATGCCCTTTTGGCCTAGGTTTATCTCGTTTTTCTCATGGTGGGCATAGGCCACGCTTGTGGAGCACGGGATTCCGGCCGAGGGCCTGGCGTCCTTGGCCGCGGCCCTCTCAGGTATTCCGTTGAACCCAACTGCCACCCAGTAAACAACGGTATCCGTATATGGGTGATTCCAGTAATCAAAATATCTATCCAGGCTGCTGTATTTTCTGTCCGGGATTCCCTCCGCGTAAAACAGGATCCGGTCCCCTGGCCCAAAAACCCCGTCCCCGCCATCATCAACCCTGGATGCAACCTGGGAAAATATCGTTTCCTTGTGCCCGGTATCAGAGCGCATGGTGTCGTTACCCATGGAAAATACCGAGAGGCCGTTCGGATCCGAAAGGAGAGCCGGGGCCACGCCGAGGCGGGTCATATCCTCGTAGCTGATCTCATATATGCCTGGCTCGCGAACATAAGCCTTTATCCATACCGAGGCAGACGAGAACGGATCAGGGATGGCCTTTTTCGTGGGCAGGGCGGCTTTCCAGGAGGACTGGCCCTTCCAGTTCACCAGCTCCAGCGCATATATCTCATCAAACGGGTCATAGCCAGAAAATTGGACGAGGCCGTCATCCTGCGGGACAAAATCCACCTTCACCTTAATTTTTTTCCTGAAGGTATAGCTCGTGCCATTGTAGGAACAGGGATAGATGATGATGCTCATGTATTTCAGATGGCGAAGTAGCCCACTGCTTCGCTCGTCCCAGATTGATTTTGGCCACGGCGTCTCGTATCTACCGGCCTCATACACCGGGGTCAAACCATCGTCAATATACCTGGGGCAGGGGAGGGGAGCCGGGCCCAGAAAAGAGCTCTCCTCAAGGACAGATACACTCACTCGTGCAGATTTTCCCCGCGGTATGGCAAAGCTAACCAAACGGCCGGGCAGATCGGGTTCACCCGGTTTGCCCCATCCTGTGTTGGAGAATCTCAGGAACGGTTTGCCGTTGATGTTCTCTGTTGAGAACTGTGGCGAAGGAAAATCAAGGGTAAATATGAGATGATTCTCGTCTGATGAGATAATGGTGAGGCCTGCGGATGTGTCTCTTTCGCTGGTCAGGGCTGGTCCGGAAACCGGAGGTTGTTTCGCGGATAGGGAACCGTCGGTCCTCGCCGGAGCAATTGCCTGGGCAAGTATTCCCAGAAGGAGCATATCGATCATCAGAATTCCTCTGCCTCCTCTATGAGCATTATGGGTATACCATCATCTATTCTGAATCTTAGCCGACACGCGTGACAAAGCAGAACAGATTCGTCCTTCCTGTATTCCAGCTCGCCCTTGCACTTTGGACAAGCCAGAACCTCCAACAGGCGGGGATCAAGCTCTTTTTTGTCCTTATCTTCGCTCATTTTAGCAGAAAGCAGATTATAAAGCAGGGCAAGGCCTGGATCAAACATGTGGAGGGCCTCGGAATGCCTCCCGACCGTTTCCCAGTCCCCCCTGATCTGGGGGCCGGTCGTTGCCCTCTCCGGCC
This sequence comes from Caldifarciminota bacterium, assembly GCA_049969615.1. Taxonomy (GTDB): domain Bacteria; phylum Hydrothermota; class Hydrothermia; order JBDRYB01; family JBDRYB01; genus JBDRYB01. The sequence goes on along the minus strand of JBMFOM010000004.1, from coordinate 4,268 downwards.
CCATGTCCTCTATGTTTTTCAGGGTTCCCCTGGCCATGGGCAAGAGGGCGCGCCAATCCCCGTCAGACGCGAATGAAATGACCTTGCCCGCGAGCCTCATCATGGTCGCTATGAACCCAGCAGACATCACACAGGCCGCGTGATAAAGGGCGTGATCCCTCACCCTTATTGTCCGACAGCCGAGGGTTCTTGCGATTTTCTCGGCCAGGTCCTCAGCCTCCGGATCGCCGGATATTCCAAAATATATGCCGCTTAGTAGGTCCGGATCGGGCCTCGGGAAGCTTTGAATCGGATGCATAACCCCAACCCTCGCGCCCCTTTCCGCCAGGCTCGTCAGGACAGAGGAGTCCCACACGCCGGAGCAGTGCAAAAATACCTTACCCGCGAGTTCAGCCCCGGCCGAGGCCAGCCAGTTCGCCATCTCGCGGACTTCCCTGTCCTTGACCGCTATTATCACGGCATCGGATCCTTCAAGGAAAGCCCTCGTTTTGCCACGTCCGATGAAGGGCATTGGGCCCTCGTAGTGATCCGAAAGCAGGATTACATCACAGGCCTTTTTGGCCAAAGCCCCCACCAGGGAGAGACCGACATTTCCCGCGCCAACAATGCCAATCATTGGTTTCAGATTAAGATTATACCCTACTCCCTACGCAGGATCAAACATTTGAAGAACATCAGCCCCGCGAAAACCCCTAGCTTGACCCCTATTCTCAGAAGATTCCAGACGATCAGGAGACCCCTGATAAAGTAGCAATAACCTACTGGCTTGAGCCAGGAGCACTTTGTCCAAAAGAACAGGTTTCTAAGAGTGGCCCCTGAAAAATCCCGCCACGGGGGCATTTCCTCAGGGTTCCCTTCTAGCTATGATGAGGCTTTCGGATGGGGACCAAGGACAAACCGGAATTTTTCAGGGGTTCATGGCTTGGATTACTTTAAGTTCTCCACCATCCCGTGGTGGTTGAAATCAAATGGCTCCTGCCTTTAAAATTATCACCAGACTATAAGATGCCCCTGAGAGGCAAGAGGATACTCATTGATCCCGGACACGGGGGTGAGGAATTTGGCGCGGTCGGGCCAGGTGGCCTCAAGGAGAAGGATGTCAACCTCTCCGTGGCCTTTTTCCTTCGTGATATGCTCTCGGAGGCCGGCGCGGATGTGACAATGACAAGGGAGGGAGACGAGACCATTACTAGGTGGGAGAGGAGGGATATGGCTAACTCCCTCAAACCCGACGCCTATGTCGCCATACACCACAACGCCATGCCAGAGGATTTCACCAACCGCGTTGAGGTCTATTATCCATGGGTCCCGCAGGGGCCTTCCGTTGACCTCGCGTGGATAGCGGCCCACAAACTCTCCGAGGCGATGGGTCTGCCATTTGGGAACCCCCTTCCTTCCAAATATACCGTTATGCAGATTGATGTTGAACCAGCGATACTGACGGAGGCATCCTACATAGCCGATCCCCGCGAGGAGATGTTTCTCCGGAACGAGAAACGCAGAAAAGCCGAGGCTAAAGCCATATTTGATTCCCTGAAGTATTATTTTGATGTTCCGGGACCAGTAATTAAGTCCATTGAAATAGCCGAAGGCAAGGCGCTCATCAGGGTTGAGGGGGAGATGGAACCCCTCTACTCCATGGTCAGGATTGATGAACAAGAACCCATATTTGAGGTTTCCCCGGAGGGCCTCTCGGTTTATTTGCCCTTCCTTTCCAACGGATTACATAGGATTGAATGCGTAGCGAGAAACTCTTGGGGTAGGAGCTCACGCCTGGTCAGACACGATTTCATAGTAAAGCGTCCCGCCGCGGCCTTTGCCGCATCTGTTTTTCCACCAATCGTCCCATATAAGACAACCGCCCCGGTTCTCCTGACCCTGGAGGTGCTTGATCATTATGGAATGCCCGTTGCTGATGGGACTCCCGTGGATGTTGAGATACTTGATTCTACAGGGGAAACAGTCAGGGAATCCTTCAAAACTAGGCTCGGCGCTGTTCTCTACCCCTGGAAGACAAACGGCTCATCCGCGCGGGTGAAGTTATCCTCTGGAAGGGCGCAGAGAGTTATTCCCATTGAAATACGGAGGGAGAGCCGTTATGCCATGTTCGTGGGGGAGATAGTACCATCCGGCAGGAGCGTTCGGGTCCGCTACAGGTCGCACAGCTTTCCTGCCCTGGACGGTAGATATTTCTGGATATCCGCTCCCGGAGGTATATCAGGAGATATAGAGGTATGGGCCATGGGCTACAAACCTCAGATCATAGAAGTGGATATTCCCCCTGGCGGCTCTGATTTCCGGAGGATAACCCTTGAACCCATGCAGGGAGGACTTCTCCTTGACAGGAGATTTTACATAGACATAGGAGACCCAAGGCTGATGTCTGTCGCGACCGAGCTCAAACACCTCCTCTCGTTCCACGGAGCGATAGTGAAGATGTCTCAGCTCACCCAGATAACTTGGGAGCCAGAGGAGCACTCCGCGTGGGAGGCCCAGGATTTTGGCTCCGAGGTACTCGTTTCCCTGGATGTTAAGCCCAGGAGGCAGGTCAAGCATTACTATCTTGACAAGAAGGGGACTGCCCTGGCCGAGATAATAAAGAACCAGATTGACTCGCTTGGCCAGGAATACGAGATGACAACAAGCGGCCAGTATATCCTGATCCACCCAGATGGCGCACGGGTAGCGGTTCACTTGCCCGTTGACGGCGCGCTGTCCGGCATAGCCGACGCAATCTTCAGGGGCATCCTGAATTACGCGGTCATAGAGTTCTCGTCTTGAAAGCTCGTTGCCGGTTCCTCACAAGAAATAAAAAAACCGATCAGGGGCTTTCCACATGGATATTAGGTTCTATGATACCCACGCGCACCTCAATGACCCGGCTTTTGCCAGCGATCTCGATCGGGTGATTGATAGGGCAATTACCGCTGGGGTGGCCAGGATAAACCTGGTGGGTTGGGATGTACCGTCCTCCAGGGAAGCACTGAGATTGTCCGAGAAATATCCAACCCTTCTCAGGGCAATAGTCGGCATTCACCCCAACTATTCTGCTGGCTGGCAGGACCACTGGCTCCGTGATATAGAGGATCTCCTTGACAATCCCCTGACGGTCGCGATAGGCGAGATAGGAATGGATACTCACTGGGATTATGCCCCCATTTCGGATCAGGAGCACGGTCTCAGAGCGCAACTTGCTCTCGCCAAGGACAAAGGTCTGCCTGTCGTTCTTCACATAAGAGAGGCGTTTGACCGGGTTCTGCCGGTCCTTGAACAAATGAAACCACATAAGGCCCTGTTTCACGCCTTCTCAGGCAACATTAGCGAGGCACGATGGGCCGCGGAGCGAGGCTATCCGATCTCGGTGACAGGCGTCATAATTCTGGGTTCAAAGAGGCTCAGAACAGCAATTCGCGAGCTGGGCATATCCAGCCTGGTAGCTGAAACGGACTGCCCCTACATATCTCCCACCAGGGGTCATAGAAACGAACCAGCGAATGTGAGGCTGGTCGTGGAAAAAATAGCAGATGTCCTTGAGATGCACATAGAAGATGCGGCGCGCGGGGTCTGGGAAAATTCCCTTAGGTTCTTCGGCCAAGGGACTTGACCGCACCCATTTTTTATCCTTAAAATTTTCGCCTGATTTAGGAGGTTTTCGCATGAAAAGAGCCGCATGTTTGGTTATGATGGCATTCTTCCTGTCCTGCGGAGGAAAGAAGGAAGAGAAAAAGGAGGCCCCGACAGTAATGCTGGGTCAGTGGGCCGAAACCAATTTCTGGGCCGTCAGGGTTGATAGCGTTGTGGACAAGATTACCCCTGGCATGGACAGATACTACAAGCTTGTGTTCGCCTCTGTGAAGAACATCGGCCAGTCTGAACAGCCCTTTATGCTCCAGGATATGGCCCTGGTCATGCTCGTTGAACGGAAGGACACCGCTGATGTCAAATATCAGATAGACGGAATAGTCAGTCAATCCGAAATGAAAAAGAGAAACTGGCCAGTTTCAACAACCGTTCTGGCCACCGGCGAGACGCCGGTCATTCTCGCATACAGCCTACCGGCCGAGGCAAAACCCGGACTCCTGAAGGTCAACGACGGGGTGGGGCCGAAGGTGTGTTATGTGAGGCTTAGATAGAACGAGACCTCTGATAAAGTAGTAACCTACTGGTCTGAGCGAGGAGAATACGCTAAGCTCTTGTGCCCCAAGAACTTACAGGCTATCCTAAATCAGACCTTACCTCTGGGAGGTGGGAATATGTGAGAGCTCAGG
>JBMFOM010000003.1:0-46218 GCA_049969615.1 Caldifarciminota bacterium | reverse complement strand
GACCATTCCAAGAAACCAAACCTTGATTTTATGCGGATCTCAGAACATGGGGATAGCTAGAAATGGGGTTTTGGTGTCAGGGTTGAATATTACTACTTTATCAGGGGTCTCAGATCATTTGGGAAAAGGATCTCCTTATTCCCGAGTCCCAAAAATTCAGTTCGGAATCAGCCTGGCCAACGGTCCATGAAAGCTATTTCTGAGAGGGGCTTTCTCGGTGGCCTGCGCCCCTCATCCTCGGCTTGTTTTTCGGACAGGAGCGGCGATATCTCCGGCGAGTGTTTCCCAACCATGATGAGGGTTATGACCGTCATGTCGTTGGGGATCCCCAGGACATCCTTGACCTGATCCTCGCGATATCCCGCTATGGGATGGGCTACTAGGCCCAGCTCCGTGGCCCTCAGAATGAGGAATGCCGAAGCCATACCCACCCCAAAAAGATAGTATTCCCGTCCGTGTAAGTCGCAATCCAGCTCTTTTTTGCTGAATGCGGCTATGATCATTGAGGCTCTCTGGGCCCATTCGTTTCCCCTGGAAAGGGTACCATGGAGGACCTTCAGGACCTCCGGGTCGCGGACGAACACGAATCTCCAGGGCTGGTTGTTGAAGCACGATGGAGCGAGAGAAGCCGCGCTGGCTAAGTCTTCAACAAGATCATCAGTTATTTCAACGGGTTCAAGCGACCTGAACGCTCTTCTGGTTTCTATTGCAGTTTTTACATCCATGATATTCTTCCTCTAGAACATCAGCTTTAGCATGGCCCCGCCATATGGCCGAAGGCTCCTCTTTCCGGCATAAGGCCTGTCAATAGAAAGCGCGCTGACCTCCGCGGCCAGGCCGAGAATGCCGTAGTTTAGGACCAGGTTGAAGAAACCGCCATAGTCCATGACATTACCGGAGAATTCTCCGGCGCCGCTTATGTTGACATGGGAGAGCACGACCTTTGGCCCAACGCCAAAGCTGATGGTCGGACTTCCCAGGGAGACAATTCCTCCTCCTACCAGATACTGGGTGTTATAGCTCACAGCCGGCCCCCAAGCATCTGCCTCCTCCTTGGCCGAATTCACTCCCCCTCTCAGCAGAACGGCCGCGGCTATGTTGTCCCCAGCGAGGGGAACAGCCTTTGTTCTTATACCAGCGCCCCACGCGCCAAAGAAAAGCGGAGGCCCTGTGAGCTCCCCTCCCAGGCTCAGGTATGGGAAGGGTGAATAGTCAATGCCAACTATGGACACGGAGGATAAGAAGCTAGGTGTCTCGTACCCTCTCCCTGAGTCCGATGGTATCTCGTCATAGGCGCGCGCGACGTCTATTCCTCCACGCAGAGCCATGTGTTTCTGTGCCGGGAAAGCACTCTCATAGAAACCCAAGGGCGCTACCGCGCATCCAGCGCAAAACAGAACACTGATGATAAATATCCTCTCTGACATATACGGATTTGATTATAATCCCTCTGCCTGCGCGGAATCAAATATTTGTGTATTCGGGGAGACCGGACAGAATGAAATGCCCTTGCGGCAGGATTTTTCATGGATCCCCCTCTTAGAAACCTGTTCTCTTAAACAAAGCGCTCCTGGCTCAACCAGTAATTTATCGCTACTTTGTCAGGGGTTTCCCTTAATAATTCAATTCTTACAGCCTGCCACAAAATCCGGGCTATGAAACGAATCAGCGATAACGATCGATCTTAGACGGGAGCGGAAGCGTCTTGTATAGCAGCAGTAGACGAGTGGAAGTAGGATGCTCCCCAGCTTTAGAATCTGCATGTTAAGGAGGTGTATTGTGAATTTTGTCGTTGTATGTCTGTTGTTGGCCGGGACCGGAGGTAGCACCGGCAAAGAGAGAACGAGACTTGAGGGCGAGAGAACCCTTCACGCTGAGGGTAGCGGCCTGATCTATCTTAAGGGACAAGGCTCATTGACCATAAGCGGCGAAGGTTCTCTATGGTATAAGGACTTGGCCGGAGACGCGCAGGTTCCAGAAAGGTTTGTGAGCGAGAGTGGCTGGGTCTTTGTTTCCGGAATGGGCAATTTTAGCATTGCTGGCTCGGATTTCATACTGATGGCTCTCGGCAAGGACATGGTTATAGACGCGGAGGGAAAGGGCAAGGCCCAGCTGGCTGGCAAGGGTTTCTTTGAGGTCCACAATCGCTCTGGAGCGTGGGCCGATGAACTCAATCCAATTCCCTATGGCCCTACGCCCATCAAACCAAAAGAAGGCAAAGGAGAAAAGGATTGATCGAAATCACAGGCCTTGATCGGCCTCCGGCACGGCCCTTAGAATTTGGGGCAAGGGAGGAACGGAGGTCATAAATGAACAAGATGGAGCTGGTTATTGAGGTAGTCAGAGAAACCGGCTTGACTAAAAGAGATGTGGCTCATGTTATTACCGCCACTCTTGAGATTCTTAAAGATGCATTTGAGCGCAGAGAGAGGGTTGAGCTCAGAGGATTTGGTGTCTTTGAGGTAAGGAAGCGCGGCCCCAAGAAGGCCAGAAATCCCCGGACCCGGGAGTCCATCCGGATACCTTCACGCTGGGTTCTTTTTTTCAGGCCTTCCAAATCAATAAAGGAGAGATTATAATATGCCCTGTGGCAGGAAACGTAAGCTGGCAAAGATAAGGAGGCATAAGATTAAGAAGAGGAGAAAGCTCCAGCGACACAAGAATAAATAGAGGACGCTTGCTTGAGACTGCTCGTTGTGTCTGATACCCACATTGAAGACCCGCCCAAAGGGAGATACCGACACGATGCCGAAGATTCTGATTCTGAGACCATAGCAGACTTGCCGGAAGAGCTCTTGGAGACCGCCAGGAGCTCAGATGGGATAATCCATGCCGGCGATTTTACCGGAGAGACAGCCCTGGGATTATTCAGGGGCCTTGGCCCTCCTCTCTATGCCGTCAGAGGCAACATGGACAGCCCAAGCGTTGCCAGAGTCCTTGATGATACCCTGGTTTTTGAGCTGGATGGGATCAGGATAGGCCTAACACACGGCTATGGCGCTCCCCAGGGTATTGATCAGAGGGTGAAGGAGTTGTTGCCAGGCGGTCTTGATGTTATAATATTCGGACACAGCCACAGACCCATGCTTAAGGAAGAGGCTGGTTTTCTTCTCCTTAATCCTGGGAGCACGGCCCCCGGACCCTTTGGAAACCAGAGAAGCTATGCCTTGCTTTTTTTGGATTCCGGGAGGGCAAGAGGTGAACTGCGATACCTGCTATGAAGGTCAATTCCGGAACGGAAGACCGGAGTCTTTGATTTCCGGCCCTATGAACGCGCCCGTAGCTCAAGTGGATAGAGCGTGAGACTCCGGATCTCAAGGCTTGGGGTTCGAGTCCCCACGGGCGCGCCTCTTGGAGGCCCATTATGGCCGAACCAAAGGTTAAAAGAGTTTTTAGGATAGGTTTCAGGAAAGACCTCTGCAAGAGGTGCGGCATATGCATAAGGATATGCCCGAAGGAAGTCTTTGACCAAGAGAAGCTTGGTTATCCTATCATTTCAAGGCTGAACGATTGTACGGGTTGCGGTCTATGCGAACAACACTGCCCGGACTTCGCCATGTGGGTTCAGAACGAGACAGGCATCCCTCAGGAACACCCAACTTGGGCTTTTCTCAGGATGAAATTCATGCCCTCCGCGTGGTGCGCGGGTTGTGGCATCGGAACTGTTCTCTACGCTGTGGTCAAGACCATCCAGGACCTTGAGCTTGACCCGGACAAGGTGGTTATGATTTCTGGCATAGGTTGTTCTTCCCGAATGCCCGGTTATCTTGATGCCAACACACTACACACGACCCACGGCAGGAGCATATCCTTCGCCACTGGAGTGAAGCTGGCCAACCCTGAGCTCAAGGTTTTCGCTGTGATGGGCGATGGTGACGCGGCCGCCATAGGCGGTAATCACCTCATACATGCCGCTCGCAGGAACCTTGACATAACCGCAATAGTCATCAACAACTATAACTATGGCATGACGGGAGGCCAGGGTTCTCCCACAACACCTCTAGGGGCGAAGACAACCACCACCCCATATGGCGCGCTTGAGCCCGCCTTTGATCTCTGCGAGCTAGTCAAAGGCGCTGGCGCCAACTATGTCGCCAGGACAACGGTCTTTCACTTTCCTCTGCTCGTCAGGATGATAAAGGAGGCCACAGAGACCAGGGGTTTTGGTTTCGTGGATGTTCTCTCCAATTGCCCAACTTATTACGGCAGGTTTAACATTTCATCTGACCCATACGAGACCCTTGACGCGTTGAAGGGCCAGGTCTACAAAGTTGGCGGCGAGGCCAAGGAAGGCGCCATGCCAATGGGTGTGCTGCACAGGGGAGACAAACCCAGCATAAACCAGCTTATAGAGGAGCTCACCTCATCATGGAAAGGATAGAGATAAAACTGGCTGGTTCTGGCGGACAGGGATTGCTGACGGCCGGAAAACTCCTGGCCGAGGCCGCGTTGATAGAGGGCAAGAAGGTCGTTGAGGTCAAAAACTACGGCCCGGAAGCCCGTCTAGGGAGCTCATCTTCGGATGTGATAATTTCAGATGGCGAGATATACTATCCTAGGACCGAGAGGCCTCACGCGGTTCTTATGATGAACCAGGAGTCCTATAACAAGTTCGGCTCCCGTGTCCGCGACGGTGGCATTATGCTCGTTGACACCGATTTCGTTTCTTCGCCACAAAGCTTCAACAACGCACGGCTCTACACTTACAACCTGACGACAACAGCGAAGGACGTGACCGGCTACCCTATGACCGCAAACATCCTGGGCCTCGCGGTCATTGTTTCTCTTACCGGTGTTGTAAAAAAGGAATCCTTGGCAGAGGCCATAAAGCGGGAACTGGCCAACAAGGAGAAGTTCATTCCGCCAAACTTGAAGGCCCTTGATGTGGGTTTTGAAATTGGGAGGAAGCTGGCCGGTGGATAGGATATTCGTGATGATAAAACCGGACGCTGTGGCCAAAGGGGTCATTGGCCAGATTATAACCCGGTTTGAATCCATGGGTTTCGCGATCCTGAGGATGGAAATGAAGCGCTTGTCCCAAGGGGAGGCTGAACGTTTCTATGAGCCTCACAGGGGGAAGGAATTCTATGGAAAGCTCGTTGATTTCATAACCTCTGGCCCGGTTGTCGGAATCCTTCTTGGGGGGCCGGACGCGGTCTTTCGTGTTCGCGAGGCCATGGGTACTACTGATCCGGCTGGGGCCAAGCCAGGAACCCTACGAAGGCTTTTTGGCACTGACATCACCCATAACGCTATCCACGGGTCGGATTCACCAGAGAATGTCGCGCGGGAGGCAGGAATATTCTTCGGGATAAACCTTGATTGATATCCGGAGACCCCTGATAAAGTAGCAATAACTTACTGGTCTGAGCCAGGAACGTTTTGTCCAAGAGAATAGGTTTCTAAGAGTGGCCCCTGAAAAATCCCGCAACAATGGCATTCCCTCAGGGTGTTCTTCTAGCTATAATAAGGTTCACGGATATGGACCAAGAGCAAACCGGATCTTTCAGGGGTTTCGTCCGGATGCTACACGGGTCCGTTATATAGGAGGCCGGTTCAGGGGCTTTCCTCTTCGTCCTCCTCCCAGACAGGGATCACAAATCCATTCTCTGTCATGTAGAACCTGGGAATGATCCTCTGGACCCTCCTGGTCGTGAAATCAGGGTTGAAGATGTCTATCCTGAGCAGTTTTGCCAGCTGGCTTGCCTTGTTTGTTATTGTGCTTTTCTTTATCCCGAAATATTCGGCGAGAGTATCCTGAGGTATTCTATCCGTGTCCCGATCGGGTGGGTTGGCCCTGAGGAATGCCCATATGATGGCCGCGGCCCAGGTGTTGGGTTTTGTTCCGGTTGTGTCCATTGATCTCTTTCGCCCCAGCTTATCCGCTATTCGTTCACATATCTCAAGTTCCTCCTCGCTGAGACGCCCCTCAGCAAAACCCCTTATGAGTTTTTTCACCTCTTCCATATGAGCCTTGTTGGTGTTTTGCATGTTATCACCTCCAGAAGAAAAACGCGATGCAGGCAGGGCCTGCCACAAAAAGATAGAAAGCGAACCAAAACAGCCTCCGCGAGATGAGGGTTTTCTTGAGGAACCAGAGGCTCGCGGTTCCGGTGAGAAGCGCGGTTATAAAGCCGGCCGAGAGCCATGCCGGATGCGGCAGGGAAGCTATGTCCCTCGCGTCCAATATAGCACCCCCTATCACGGCAGGCAGGAGCATGAAAAACGAGAACCTGAACGTCTCTTCTGGCTCAATGCCCAAAAGTAGCGCCACGGCAATCGTCGCGCCGGACCTTGATATGCCAGGGAGCAGGGCGCATACCTGAGCGAGGCCTATTATGAGTGCTCTCCACCAGTTCAAAGGCACAGTTTTTGATCTCACCCATCTGGTGGCCAGGAGGAGGCCTCCAGTGAGGATCATCAGGAAGCCAACGGGCAATGGGTTATCAAAAGAAGATTCTATGAGGTCTTTGAAAACGATGCCCACGATAGCCGCGGGCACAAGGCCTATGGCGAGGAGACCGATGTATCTCCAGTTCAGAAGTGCCCTGAAATCCCTGAAAAGGATTACCGCCACGGCTATGGCCGTTGCCAGATGCAGGGCTATCTCTGTTGCCGCGCCGGGGCTACGGATACCAAGGAGGAACTTGAATATGACCAGATGGCCTGAGCTGGACACGGGCAGAAACTCGGTTATACCCTGAATCAGGCCCAGAACGATGTGTTTTATCAACCGAAAAGACCCTCCCTTCTATCCGTTTGTCTTCTCTTAACCCTACCCTCTTTCTCATTGTTCCTCTTTTTTTCGGGTTTGCCCCTTCCGCCATCCCTGAGCTTGCCGATCATGGCTATTATCTCTTTTATCTCCTGGACTACTTCAGGCGGAATCTTTGATGTTCCGGAGAGTTTTTTGACCGCTCCATCAAGTGTGAGTCCGTCATCGGTCAGCTCCTTTATCCTTTTTGCCTTGTCTATGTCCTTGGCCGTGTAATATCTCCTCTTGCCATTCCTTCTGGATGGCGAGAGGATGCCCCTTTTGTCCCAATAACGGAGGGTAGTCTCACGCACCCCGGAGAGCCGGGCCACCTCGCCTATTGAGTAGTAGAGCTTGTCCAGAGATATATTATATCCCACCTCCTGCGCAGGATCAAACATCTGAATCTCTTGAAAAATCCCTTACATCCCCGCGCAATTCTTCCCTTCCCACCTTAGGGCGAAGGCTCCCTGCGATGCCGTTCATCTTCTGCTCCCTAAAACTCACGCATAAAGGGGCTTTGCTCCATGGAACAGGTTCCAGGCCATGCCTGAAAGGTAGGATTGTAATCGGAATCTCCCGAGACCCTTCCACCTTGCCTTGCCCCGACTTGGATAGGGTCAAGGGAGCATGGCCGGAGGAAAGGATCCGTGAGATGTTCTGCTTGTTGCGCTGGCTAGCCCGGAGGTTTTATAATTTAGAAAACGGATAAGGAGGTTTGATATGTTGTTCGCACTAACCCTCGTGAGCGTGCCGGGAATATGCGGCACGGCTGATGTGGCAGAGGAGTTTGAGACAAAGGGCCCGAAAGCCCGACCCACCTGCCAGACCTACATAACCACGACCCACTTCAAGATCCACTATGACACCACAGGCAACCACGCGTGTCCCAAATCCTATGCTGACAGCATAGGTATGTATGCGGAGCACTCTTGGAATGTCTATGTGACCCAACTGGGTTTCATAAAACCACCATCAGATGGTTCCGCTGGCGGCGACTCCCTCTATGATATGTATGTCCAGTATCTCACCGGCGGCGTCCTGGGATACACATCGCCGGAAAACCCCGGAGGTCAGTTCACTGACAGCTACACCAGCTACATAGTCATAGGAAAGGGTTGGGACAATAAGACCCTGCGCAACACCGTTGTTCACGAGTTCATGCACGCCTGCCAGATGGGCTACGAGCGCCCGTTTGGCCGCTACCAGAACGTCTGGTTCATGGAGAACTGCGCGATGTGGGGCGAGGAGATGTGCTACCCGGACGACAACGAGTATGTCGCTTATCTCTCTGGAACAAGTCCCCTAAAGAGGCCCTACTTTGAGATAAACCACATGCTGCAGAACACGGACCTCTACGAATACGCGGGCGTCCTGTGGGCGCTGTTTCTCATGCTCTGGACAGGGGACACCGATGTCATTCAGAGGATATGGCTCAGATACGGACAGAACCCAGGCGCGCACTCCTACTCGGACATAGAATATATCCTGAACAACTACTACGGGACCGATCTCAAGACAGCCCTTGAGAACTACGCCCTGTGGCGCTGGTTCGTTTCCGGGAGATACGATAACTGGCACTGGTCAGAATCCAACCTTTACCCCTCTGTTACCGTTGTCAAGACCCACAGCAGTTATCCCGCCTATGGTAACCAGAGCATATTCTATCCAAAAGGAGCCGGCGGGTGCGATTATGTGGTCTGCTACAACTACACCCCAAACGACTCCCTATACTTCTACTTTGACGGCTCCGACAACTATGACTGGGAGGTTTTCGTCATAGGCTACAGGGGAGGACCATCAAACCCCTCGGACACCTTCAGGATGAATGTGGCCGACAACACCGGATTTGGCTGGAGAGCAATACCCACCCTGGACTACGATAGCCTGATCATGGTTCCCGTTGTTTGCAACTGGGTTGACGCTTCCTATACCCCTGACCTTTACTTCAGCTACACGATTGATGAGGTCTCGGTGGATGAGAACATCCCTGATAAGACCCTGAGAGTCAACAACTCGGGCCGCGAGTTCTACTTCAACCTTCCCAGGGATGGAGAGGTTTCTCTGGCGCTGTTTGACGCGACCGGCAGGAAATCCTTTGACTTCAACGGAAACTTCCCGGCCGGAGAGAGCAAACTCAACGTTCCGGTGTCCCTGACCAAGGGCGTCTATTTCTGGAGCTTCTCCTATCTCAACCAGAACATCAGGGGAAAGGCGATTATACGATAAGATAAAGATAAAAACAGCTCTCGCTGAAAGGAGTTTGAGATGCTATACCTGAGCATAGGGATGTTTCTCTTTGGAGAGTGGCTCTGCGGGACCCCTTATATCATGGAGCACGGCATAAAACTGCCGAGGCCCGTCAACCAGACAACCTATGATACCACCCACTTCCGTATTCACTACGACACGACTGGCTCCCAGGCGGTCACCATTGAATACGCGAGGCAGATAGCCGAGATAGCTGAGTATTCCTGGGAGGTCCTGGTGGACTCAATGGGCTACGATGAACCCCCTCCGGATAACGGCGCTGGCGGGGACAATCGCTATGACATATACATAATAGAGCTTACCGGCGGCGTCCTGGGCTATACCCAGCCCGAGGGCAGTGGCCCTGATCCCAACCAGGAGGATGCTTACTCCCACATAGCGGTTGACAGATACCTTGGTGGCTATGTGTATGCCACTGTTTCTCACGAGTTCATGCACGCGGTTGAATTCTCCTACACGGGGAACGATGGCACCTGGTTCATGGAAAACTGCGCTGTCTGGGCCGAGGAGATGGTTTATCCCGCTGACAACCAGTATATAGGTTATCTCTCGGGCACCGGCCCCTTGAAGAGGCCCAACTATGAGATAACCAGCAATGCTGGTTCACCCGAATACTGGTATGCTGGCGTGGTCTGGCCCCTGTTCCTGATGTTCTGGGAGAACGATACGGATCTGATAAGGGCCATCTGGGATACAGCCGGCCTTCATTGGGGGAATCACACAAAGGATGACATAGACGCTGTCCTGCGCAGGGACTACGGCGACAGCCTGGAGAACGCTCTCGCCGACTATGCGGTCTGGCGTTGGTTTGTCTCGGGCAGATATGACAACTGGCACTGGTCTGAAGCGAACCTTTGGCCCGGCGTCATGGTCCTGAGAACCCATCACTCATATCCAGCGAGCGGCAACGAGGGTAGTTTCCCGATAAGGGGACCAGGCGGCTGTGATTTCGTGGTCTTTGATTCCTGGGGAGCGGCCGACAGCCTCTATTTCTATTTTGATGGCGAGGATGGCCCTACCTGGGGTGTCAGGGTCATAGGCTATAGGGGGGGTTCATCCAATCCATCGGACATATACGAGATGAATGTCAACACCAACGGCTATGGGTCCATGGCTGTTCCCACGCTGGACTATGATACCCTCGTCCTGGTGCCATACTGCACGAGTTGGTATAGCACGACACCGGATCTCTCATTCATATACTGGACTAATGTGGTTGAGGTGAGCGAGGATGAACTTCCCTCACTCGTGCTTTCCGGCCAGGTCCGCGGCAAAACCCTGTTTTTCAACCTGCCGTGTGCTGGCTTGGCCAGAGTATCAGTCTATGATGCCGGCGGAAGGCTCGTTCTGAGCAATGAATCCCGGTTTGAACGGGGTGAGAACAACGTCCCTTTGGGCCCGGCGCTCTCGCCAGGGGTCTATTTCTGGCGCCTCCAGTTCAATGACCAGAGCATAGGCGACAAGGCCGTTCTGTTCTGAGGTAATGGAAATATCGGAGATATATGCCCTCCTGAGGAGGCTCAGGGAGCCTGGAGGCTGTCCATGGGACAGACAACAAACCCTTGATTCCTTGAAATCTGCCCTTATTTCCGAGGCCTATGAGGTCCAGGATGCAATAGAACAGGGCCACGGAATTTCTGAGGAGCTGGGCGATGTGATACTGGTGACCCTTATGCTTTCGGCCATAGTTGAGGAGAGCGGGCTTTTTTCCCTTGAAGACATACTCTCGTCAGCCAGGGACAAGATAATCGCTCGTCATCCCCATGTTTTCAGCGATTCCTCCTCAGAGATTGGAGAGGTTCTTTCCCGTTGGGAAAAAAGCAAGGGCGGTGATTTCCCTGATGGAGTCAACACCCGCCAGCCAGCCCTTATGCTCGCTGATGAGATAGGACGAAAGGCCTCCAGGCTTGGTTTTGACTGGGAGGGTCCAGATGGCGTCATGGACAAGATAAGGGAGGAGCTGGATGAACTGCGCGATGCGATAAAGAACAAGAGCGATGTTGCGCACGAGCTCGGCGACCTGATCTTTGCCGCAGCCATGCTGGCCAGAAAACTTGGGTATTCCCCGGAGGATTGTCTACGGGACGCGGACATCCGTTTTCTTTCCAGGTTCAGGAGGATGCGGGAGCTAGCCAGAAAGGAGGGCCGGACAATTGAGGGGATGACCCTCCCTGAGATGGAGGAGCTGTGGCAGAGAGCGAAAAGATCCTGAGAGGTCTACCCTACATAGGACTTGGACTCGTTCTGGGCGCCGCGCTTTTCTCCGGCCTTGCATACCTTCACAGGTCAGAGGAATGGCTTTGCTTGTCCTGCCATGAGATGCGCGAGCCAGCTGAGTCCTTCAGATCCTCGGTTCACGGACACCAGGCAGAGGGAATTGTCCCGCGGTGCACGGATTGCCACAAATACAGCCTAATTGAGGCTGGAATAAACCTTTTCAGGCACACGACGCGCCATTTTTCGCCATTGGAGGAACGAAAGGCCCGGGCCATGATCACTATAAGGGATGAAGGCTGTAGGGCCTGCCACCGAGACATCCTTTCCCCATCAATGACACCACAGGCCAGAACAGACCACAGGCTCTACTTGCAGGGCAAGGGTGGAAACTGCCTCTCTTGCCACGAAGAGGAGGGGGTTTTCCACCGCCGCGAATCCCTTTCCAAGTAATTTACCCGATGTTTTTCCGGCCACCAACAAGCTTGACATCCATTTTTGGGGGCTATCCCCAGAAACCCTCGTAAAATCAAGGGTAATCATAGGATAAAGACCCTCAGATATAATGACCGAAAGCGCGTGCGAGAAGGGTTCCCTACATCCCTATCTTCCTATAGACCCAAAGGCGAGCGGTAAAAGCATTGCCATCAAGGGTCAACTGTTGGGAACTAGGGCCTCCGGTCATCAGATAAACATTCAAAGGCGTTGGCCTGGTCCAGCCCGCGCCAGAACCAGGGGCACCAGGAGTGAGCCTCTCGCCAGGCATGAAGTAGCCGAAGGTGAAGCCCACATCCGCGAGGTCAGCATAACTGCCCTTCAGGGATATATCTATCTCCGAGCCTATGTAGTTGCCCATGCCTGCAGGCGTCCACTGCTCCAGGTAGGCGTAGAAGTCTAGCCTCATGACCAGGGAGTATTTGACCGGGAAGGCGTTGAATATTATATTACCGTTGACAACAGACATGTCGGTCGGATTGAAGAAGAAGGGTGTCCTCCACATATCGGGCCTGAAGCTCCAGGTCATGACCTCGCCAAAGCCGGCCCAGTGTATCCACTCGGTATTAGGCGATGATGTGCTTCTCAGGGATGGCGGGAACCAGCCCTCGTAAATATCGCCTGTCGCGCCGTTGTCCCCTGAGAACGAGTGATAAGAGACGCCTAAGGTGAACATATCAGATGTCTGGTAATATGCCCTGACATCAAACGCGGATGCGGAGAACTTGTAACCCGTGATGGGGTCCTGGATGTGATACCTCTCAAGCAGGTTATAGAGCTGGTCAGAGAAGTCGTAATAGACGAACCGCTGTGCGTCCCATTCGCCGAAGAGCCAACCGACCTCCCCGGCCATGACGAATCCGCCCAGTGGTCCGACCTCAAGGTAGCCACCAGCCCACATGGGCCGCCAGCCCCCAGTGAGTCCCCTGTCCTCCATATCAGCCAGGAAATATAGGTTAAAAGCGTAATTGGATTCGGCCTTGGCCTTGCCGCCCACTATTCCGAGCATGTCAAGCTGGTATTTGGTGTAGATATACTCATACGTCTGTGTTGTATCCGTGGTCAGCTCAACCGGCATGTAGAATGTGTCTTTCTGGAAAGAGCCGCCCTCGGACAGATCCACATAAACTATGTCAAACCAGTAATCCCACTCAGGGCTTGGGATGAAGGTCATCTTTATTCCATTCTGCCCGATACCGTAGTAGTCTGATATGAGGATACCCTCACCGTAGTTGAAGATCTGGCGGCCCACCCGGAGGACACCGAGCATTCCCATCGGCAAGACGAAGGTGTCCGCCTGGACAAATCCCTCGGATAGGATTATTGAGTTTTTTAAGGGTTCGCCCGATAGAATGCCGTGATAGAGCGCGCCCATTCCCAGGGTGAACTGGTTGTTCAGGGTTATGTAGCTGGAGAGCCGGACCCTGCCCGCGTTATACATGTCGCCCTCGGACTGGGTGGCTGTGCCGGTCAGGTCTTCCATCGCTCCCTGGATGTAGACGCCACTCATGAAGACCTCAGCGTTGAAGAGGGCTTCAACCTTGGCCTCTTCACGGAAAATTGGTTCCTGGGCCGAAAGGCCCACCACAAAAACGAGAGGAAGAATATACCTTTTCATCGCGACCCTAATGATAATCAAAATGCTCGGCCTGTGTCAACTACAAAATCCCCGGAGAGAGCGCGAACCACGGTGTTGATCCTGGCCTTGCGCCTGTGTTAAATTATTCGTATGCTTGTATTCGCAATCTTTGGCGTGATGCTTCCCATCCAGGAAGGGGTTTGTTTCGGCCTCGGGTTCTCACACATAAAGGAGGGTGATTTCTCCTCCACAGGATGCCTGGCCGCGCTCCTCAACCAATATCCCCTCTCAAGGCTCTATGATTTTGAGCATCCTGCCCTTTTTTCGGTCAGGAACCTTCACAGGGACGCGAGTCCCGTAGCGGCCTCCTTCAGCTTTGGTAGCGACAAGTGGGCCGCGGCCGGAGAGGGGCTTTTTGCCTTACAGGGAGATACCCTAACCTCGGACAGGCTAATCCACGGGCGCGCTCGCGTGTTTCGTGACGCGGGGCCGTGGGCGCTGGGCCTCGGATTTTCTTATTCGGATTTCTCTTACAGGCAAAGAACCCTCGGTTCTTGGCGCAACTGGGCCCTTGACACCAGAACAGTCCTGCCCGAACTCAACCTGGTTTTTCCGGCCGGGAACGGATACCTCTCAACCACCCTGATAGCGGGATATGCGGAATCCGTTGGGGGGGATGTCCTCCTGCCCGTGGGGCTTGATGTTCTTTTTGCTTCGCAGGCAAGTTCGGTTCGTCTCTCATACCTAACGCTGAGCAACACTGCGGTCGCGAAAGGGCTTTTGGGGATGGGGGCGGATGGGCGTTGGGAATCCTCCTGCGGGACAAGCCTGACCGCGGCCGGGAGGATTGGCCTTGGGGTTGGAGGAGACACGACGAGATACTTTGCTTTCCTCTCCTCGGCCCTATCTCATGATCTAGGTCTTATCGCATTAGGAGATTACCTTCAGACCGCGATATACACGGATGATTCGCTGAGCGTGCTGGCCGTTCAGGATGGCCTCACCTTTGAAATTAAAGCAGGCCCAGCTTCTCTCATCGTGAGGCCTCAAGCCACCTATTATTCTTCCGGCCAGTGGAAATATGGAGCGCTGGGCGGTACGGCCATCTCTGTTGGAGCCATGAGCGCAACCCTCCTCGGTGGCAGGCTCAATCTTTCGGATGGATTCGTGGTTGAGGGCAAACTGGAGGTGAAACTATGGTGACCATAATCCTTTTGGTGTCCAGTTTTGGAGCGGGCATAGGCATCCACGAGACCTACACAGGCTTTCTTGAGGCCGCCAGAGAAAACGATCTCCCGGCTTTCATTACAGCGTTCTCCGGCTCCGGAGTTCTTGAGTGGAGACAGGGTCAGGCCTGGGGCTGGCGCGTGTCTCCTGGCTACATGCGCACGAGGATAAATGTTGCGGGGATGACTGTTGAACTTGAACAGTTCAGCCTCGGCGCGGGTCCGGTCTTTTACAGGGGAAAGGGAAAATACTGGGGCGGCCTCTTCTCCATCGGCGGCCTCGGACTGGTCATAGAGGAGCTTGGCGGCGCTATAGAGGCCCCTCACTACGGCGGCCTGGGCGGTGAACTTTTCCTGAGCCGTAGGTTCTGGGGCAATGGCTTCGGCGAGCTCAAGCTCTCGTGCTCTGTTTTCCCTGTGAAAGGCCCCCTTGGCAACGAGAGGGTGATGGGTTTCGCGTTCTTCGGCCTGGGAATAGGGGCGATTCGTTAATTGTTCCTAGCGGACAGCGACCCTTGCCCTTCTTTTTCCGGCCACCACGAAATAAATCCCCCGTCTCAGCGGCCCTATCAGGGTCTTGCCCTTTATTTCCTTGCTCAGGACGAGACGTCCGGCAGGATCGTAGATCTGGGCTGAGCCTGAGTAGCCGGCTATCCAGAACCCTCCGGGCACGGGGATCAGGGCAAACTTTTCCTCCGGTTTAGCCGGCCCCTCCTCCACATCCGTAGGTGTCAGGATGAGCTCCATGACCCAGTTGTAGTTGAGGCCATACTCATAGAGCTCCATCCAGACATTACCCATCTTGAACAGGTCTCCATAACCCCGAACAGCTGGGCCGGAATCAATACCTGCGACAAACTGACCAGACCCAAACAATTGA
Source organism: Caldifarciminota bacterium (assembly GCA_049969615.1). Classification (GTDB taxonomy): domain Bacteria; phylum Hydrothermota; class Hydrothermia; order JBDRYB01; family JBDRYB01; genus JBDRYB01. The sequence continues at coordinate 30,799 of JBMFOM010000003.1, read as the reverse complement.
TTGCACCAGAGCCAGATGAGATCCCCTTCATGAAGAGCTATAGTATCTCCGAAGAAAACCTCATAGAACCCTTGACCGGTGGAATAAAAACTGCCAGAGTCCAAAACAACCGTGGGGCTATCCGTGGTTCCCAAGCAAAGCTTCATGGTGCCAGGAGCAGGCATCGGCGTTGGTTCCCAGATATAACTCCTTCCGCTGTGGACGATTCTTCCGTCCAGGTTTGAGTCAACGGGCCAGATTATACCCCACTTCATATAGCCTCCGCCACTATTTATGCCCATTGCGTTCCACCCAGCTGTCTTTATATCGTACCATCTCAGAGTATCTCCATGGGATTGAGTAAAAAGCGCTAGGCTTAACAAGATCATCTTCCATCACCTCCCTATGGATACAACCCTACAAGTCAGGACTTTGGCCCAGGTTCTCAGAACCAGGATATATGTCCCCGAGGCCGGAGGTTCCCAAACTTGCTCATACCAGCCGCTCTGTGTTTCGGCGTCAACGAGATTATCGGTCTCGCGTCCGGTCACATCGTATACTTTTAAGGAAACACGGCCCTCATCTTCAAATGGAATTGTATAGGCGATCCTCACCTGGCCTCTGGAGCGGTAGGCCTTGAGAGAAAGTTCTACTGGCATATCACCAACTTCAGATGTGGCCAGTGAACCCTTGCCGAGCACCTGGCAGTCGGACTCTCTGGGTTTGTGGTTGTGCTTGGTTGTGGTGACGGTAATGATCCCCGGCCCCTGCGGGTTTATGTAGAAATAGGCATAGCCGTTCACATTGGTCATATCACAGTTATAGACATTACAACCTTTCAGGCAAACCATCGCGCCTCCGAGCGGGATAACGGGCTTCAAACTTGTGAGAGCCCTCACGGTGAAGTTCTGTGGCCCGCTGGATATGGGATTAGGATGTTGGATGTAGATAATTCTTGGGTTAATCGTGTCCCAGATGTCTATGAGGGGACTGCCCAAGAGGTTGTGTTCTCTGGCGACAAAGAGCATAATATTTGCTTGAGCCCTTGAGTAAGCCTCAGGGACTCCCAAAAGAAACCTGTTAGACAGAGCCAAGGGGCCGAAAATGTAGTCAAGGAAAGCCCGATGAAGATCGAAACTACCTCCATAGGCACCGAAAACCCCCGGCCTTGTATTCCCCAAGAACGCTATTGCCCCCTTCAGTGAATTTGCCTCAACGAAAGCTTCTGAGACCGTTGTATCCGAGAGTCTATATGGAGGATAGAGAGTCCAGTCCAGAGAGTCCTCGTTCTCAAAGGCCTCTTGCCAGCAAGCTATGTCATAAACCAGGAAATACTTATCCTGATTCATGAGGTCCTCAGATAGGTTCGGAGGCCCCGCCTCATCGGGAACGCTCAGAATGCTATCGCGAGGAGCAGCGGTTTTGGTCCAAAAGATGGTAGGTTCTCCATGGGTGTAAATATTGACCCATCCACAGGGTTTCGTGCTCAGCGTATCCATAACCTCCCACGCGGGCTTGTAGTAGAGGTCGCTGAAGTAGTATCTGCTGGAATAATGGCCTTTTATATCCTCGCATGAAGGACACGGATACACGTCGGATACAAACTTTACCCCAGTAAGGAACCCCTTGTTTCCCGGATCCTTCTCATATTTCAGGGTTTTGGTAAGCCAGTTCTTGGCCTCGTTGGGATCGTTATCAATAGGGTCGGTATAGGCTAATACCCTACCCACGAAGACCTCAGGATAGTGATCCCAGGAACCGGCATCGCCAGGAGGAAGTCCATTCTGTGGCCCTGGTTCGCCATAGACCTGGTCTTCATCACAGTCCCAAAGAGGCTTGAACGCGCACCCTGGAGAAACCGCGCGTGAGACGCTTGAGAAATAAAGATCGGAAGGGATAAAGGTCGGGGGATAAGGGGGGTCAGGTTTTTTGGCAAGGTTATTACAATACAGATACCTGTAAGGTATTTCGCTTTCGTGTCCAAGAAAGAGCACGAACGAAAGCCCCAGCTGGTAGTGATCCTTTATCCAGTTGAAGACCTTCTCGGCGTTATTTCTTCCAGGCGTGCTAGAGAGGATCGTGGCCACATCAACGACAATGGTTGGGTAGCCTCTTCTGTCCGTCCAGTCCGCGTATTGCGCGGCCTCGTCCATTTGATTGGCCGTGGTTATAATCGCGAAAACGGGGATGGGTGTTGTTTTGCCCCCGAAGTCTATTATCGCGGGCCTCCTATACCAGGCCCCTATGGCCTCATCGTTCTCAACGAACTCCCGGAGCATGTCGTCATAGATGGCCTGGACGTGGGCGTATCTCTGTTTGGCGTTTATTGGCGGGTCTGAGTCCTTGAACACGAGCTTGAGGGTCATGTCCGTGTAAAGGAAGAGCTTCCCGGATAAAGGCCTGTATTGAAAGACATTGGCCTCTGGCCTCGCGAGGACAGCACCGTCAAAAGAGCCTAAATCAATAGCTCCGGTCGGGATTCCCGGATAAAGGCTATCCGAGTAATAGACGGCTGAGTCCGGGGGAACCCAGGATGTGTCCGCCGAGCTCTGGGCCGGGTATATCTTCCAGAAACCGGGGATCAGAACGGAGTCCTTTGAAATGACCTCACAATAGCTGACCGTTTTCCAGTAGGGAATAATGTATGTGGGAACAAAGACCGGGAGCATTGGCTTTCCCTTCTCCGAGGTGTAGGCCACCCGATTATCTTGGGAACTAATGAAATCATAACCATTCAGGGTGTCAGACCGGAAATCGGAAGATCTGAGCGACACGCGGACTAGCAGGGTATCCTGGGCCATGAGGCTAGGAGTGGTGAGGACCAGGGCCACACACACACCATCAGGCTTACTAGTGATCTCATAGACTTGTTCACGCTAAAAACCTCCTTACGTCTAGGCCTATATAATAACCGAAAACCCGTGGATGATCAAGGTTTTACTCCGGGTAGAGCTCAATCCCCCCGTCCCTTCTCCTTGCCTGCACCCCGAAAACCTCCCTTATGAGCTCAGGCGTGAGGACTTCCCCGGTCAAGCCCCCCGCGGCCGCGACCCCGTCCTTGATGACCAGGATGTGATCCGTGTATCTTGTCGCCAGAGAGAGGTCGTGCAGAACGGCCAGAACGGTTTTGCCTTCCCTTGCCAGCTGGGCCAGGAGGCCCATGATCCTGAACGCGTGCCTGGGATCAAGGTGTGCGGTCGGTTCATCCAGAAGGAGCACTGGCGCGTCCTGCGCGATGACCCTTGCTATCCTGGCCATCAGCAATTGACCCTGGCTCAGATTCTCAAGAGGCGTATTCCTCTCATCCCAGAGCTCAACGGCCTGGAGCGCCGCCTCGGCCTTGTCCCTGTCCTGGCTACTGATGGGCGAGAATGGCGGTTTTAGCAAAGACCTCGCGAGGAGCACATAGTCAATAACCGGCATTGGCCCCGGGACCATTTCGTCAAGGAGCAGGGAGCATTGGCCGGCGAATTCTCTGGGTTTCAGGGATTCCCTGGGTTTGCCCTGCAATACAACCTGCCCGGACAGTGGCTTCAGCGTTCCAGCGAAACACCGGAGAAGGGTTGTTTTTCCCGAGGCGTTCGGTCCGATTATCCCCCAGAACTCCCCCGCTCTCGCGGAAAAGGATATTCCCCGGAGGATCTCGGCCTTACCGTAGGAAACCCTCAGCTCCCAGGCTGTGATGGTCTGTTTTTCGTCTTTTAGCAATTCTCTAGAGACCTCTGATAAAGTAGTAATAACTTACTGGTTTGAGCCAGGAACGTTTTGTCCAAGAGAACAGGTTTCCTCTATTTAGAACCTTCCGCTTATTCCCAGGCTTATGTTCCTGCCAGGCGACGCAACGGCCTTCTCATCAGCGTTATCGTAGTAGAAGGTATTCAGGGCGTTGTTGACAGCGAGGTTGAGGCCTATGTTGTTGTTCAGGAAATAGGTGTCAAGTCCTCCATCAAGGAGCCAGAAGGCCTCTCTCGGGACCTCGCCTGAGCCAGGGTCAACCTTCGCGGCCCGGCCACGGAACCTCAGCCATGGGATCATATTATCAATCTTCCAAACGGAGCCGATTTGATAGGACAGGGTTGTCCCCCAGCTGGGCGCGGCTATGTCCGCCATGGGCTCAAGGGCGACCATGTCCCTTCCCTGCAGGCCGAACCCGAAGACCGAGAGGTTTATGTTGTATATGGAGAACCCCGTTTCAAACTCAACCCCCTTCACAAAGGCCTTTCCGGTGTTCTTGAAGACTATGGAGTCTCCATCGTTATAAACCTCTTTGATCAGGGCACTGTCAATGTGGGTGTAGAAGACCTCGGCCTCGGCCCATATGCATGATGATGACCATCTTAGACCGCCCTCTCCGGTAAGACCCGTCTCAGGAGAGAGGTCCGGATTGGCATACTGGTATCCCCTCGGTGTTTCGCCGGTATAATAAAGCTCTCGGAGCTCCGGCGCCCTGTAGGAGCGCCTGCCTGAGGCGATGATCTCAAATCCACCTGGCACTGGGATGAGTATGCCCATCTCTCCGGCAATAGCCATCCTGTTCTGGGATTCCTGGTTCATCGCTCCCCAGGCCAGGTAATCGCCCCTGAGCCCTGTCCTTATCTTCAGGACCCAAACGGGGAACTCGTCCATCAAAAAGACGCCCGCCTCGGTGTAATTGGCGTCCTCGGTAGGGAATTCGGTTGTGTCGCTAATTACCGTTCCCAGGGAATCCGTCTTTACTGTTCGCATGATTATGTCAAGGCCTTGCCTCCTGAACCCGGACAGACCTCCGGTAATGATGTGGGATGCGAGAAATCCCGTTCCCATAACCGTGGCGCCGGCGTCTGTCCCGTTGTACCAAGTGATCTCATCCGTGGTTACTCCGGTTGACGGCTTGAACTTGATGACCTGGGCCTCCCTGAATTTCTGATGCCCCCAGACATAGGCATTCCAGTTGACTCCGAGGCCGACGCCCTGGTATCCGAGCCTGAGGAGGTCGTGGTAGTCCTTGTTGTATTTTGCTGTCCTGTTAGGATCATCTCTCGGCCTCCCTATGTCCATGCCGTGGGCGAATATGTATTCAAGGGATAGACCGCCATAGCTCAGCCTAGTGTATGCCCCTTTTGTCCTGAAGGCCGAGTTGCGTATGGTGGTGTCCGCTCCGAGGGTGTCAGGACTCATGTAATCCTGGGCCTCAATTCCCCAAAACCCCAGACCGAACATATCCGTGGAGAACATTCCCCAGGCCTCCGGGCACTTGTTGACTGTGTTGTAGGACACACCATACCTGGTCTCGTCAGCAAAGGAGGACGCTACAACACCGCCTATCGCGCCCGAGCCATAAAGGAGGGATGATGGCCCCAAAAGGACCTCGGTTGAGGAGAGCAGGCCGGGGTGAACAAAATAGGTTGGGCCCACATCACGGTCATCCACCAGACGCATCCCTTCCAGAAGGAGAATTGACCTGCCCCTTGCCATCCCTCTGACCGAGACCACCTGAGTGATGGGGTCAGAACCTATGGGGTATGTGCTCGGCACGGTCTTCAGGGCTTCCTCCACCCTGGGGAATCCGCCAACTCGGATCATGTCAGCGTCCTTCACGGATTTCACCGATACCGGGGTCTCCGCCAGGAGCACGGGCCTAGCGGACGCGGTGGTGACTATCTCCCTTGACGTGATGGCTTTTGGAGTGAGAACGAGTTCAGCAGGCTCATCCGGATAAACCGTGGCAGTAGCTTCCGTGAAACCCAGGGCCTTTGCGCGGATGGTCTTCACGCCCTCCGGCACATTCAACTTGAAGGAGCCGTCGCTCATCGTGTAGGTTCCAGGCCCGCCTTCTGCCCATACCGCCGCGCCCGGAACCGGTTTGCCGGCCGTGTCCACGACCGTTCCCCTAACCTCGTAACCTATTGTTACTAAAAGCAATGCGACCATAGGCCCGAATATTATACACCTTCCTTAAGGGGGGATCAAAACGCGGGGTCGCTAGGCCCAAACATAGTGAAACCGGCCTGTGGCCAGGGAATATAATATCGGCGTGAAGAAGGTATGGTTCTTCTTCCTAGCATTTCTGGCGGCCCTGCTCTCGCTGCCCTTTGCGGTGCAGATACACGGCGACGCGCTCATTCACTATGTATTCGCGGAGAACATTACCAGGGGCTATTTCTTTTATTTTAACCCCGGAGAGCCATCAAGCGGTTCAACCGCTCCTCTCTGGAGCCTCATTCTTGGCGGGCTTTATGCCCTCCTAGGGCATGGGTTTCTTGATCTGGGTGCGAAGGCCATGGGCATTGCCCTTTTCGCGCTGAGCGTTTTTCTGGTTCGCCTCCTCGCCATGGATCTCGGCGGGAACGAGCGCGATGCTATCACGGCCTCGCTGATTTGGGCCGTGCATCCATACGCTGGATTCTGGGCCGCGTCGGGAATGGAGACATCGTTGGCGGTTGTGCTTTTTATTTCTGGCTTCATCTTGTTCTCCCGTAGCAGATACGTCCCAGCCGGACTTGTTCTGGGCGTGGCATACCTGGTTCGTCCGGAATCCGCTCTTCTTGCACTCATCCTCTCAGCCGCTAGGCCCAGAAAGGCCCACCTCCTGCTCCTTCCTACCGTTCTGGCCGCGTTGATCTGGCACGGGTTCCTTTATTTTCACACAGGCAACCCAGTTCCTGCCTCCTGGCTCTCCAGACGTTTCCACGCGCTGGTCTATTCCATCGGCCCCATGTCCCTCCTGGCTGGGCTTCACCTCTTTGGATTTCACTTCCCGCTGATCGTTGGTCTTTTCCGAAGACGCCGTGTCCTTCCCATGGTCGTAATTGGGGCTTATTTTCTGGCATTCACATTCATAATGCCGGACACGATGGGCATGAGGTATCTCCTCCCGGTGGCGCCCCTGGTAGTTGTTCTCGGGGTCATCGGCTGGTGGAAGAGGAAATGGCTCCTAGTCCTCATCATGTTTCCTCTCGTGGCTGGTGGTTACTGGCTCAGACACGAGAGGGCTTTGAAAAACAGGGATGATAACCTCAGGCTCAAGAAGGCCGGGGATTGGATCATGGCCCGTGATCCTGATGCCCTTATCGCGGCTCAAGAAGTCCAGGTAAGGTGGCTTTCCGGCTGCAGGGTTCTTTCCATTGATGGGGTTGTTGATCAGACCGTTATTCCGTATCTCCAGAAAAAGTATGGCCTTGCGGATCTTTTGCTGGAGAGGAGGCCGAAATACCTGGTTGGGCCATTTGCTCATGTTGGAAAACAGATGGGAGAAATTGAGGGAAAGGGCTTTGCGCTCGTTTATCTTGAAGACTGGGTCTGGGGCCTGTCTTATCCTGACTCAACCCAATAGGCAGTTGCACCGGCCCTTCAATCCAAATCAAGGTCTATGCCGGATTTTCTGGCCTCCTGTATATCATCTTACCCGGCCTTTATAATTTCTTCCCCTAGGAAAGCACATAGGAATATGTGGTCGGAGAACCGGGTGAGCCTTTGGCTGAGACCTCTGTGGCCATGTTGCCCCTTAGATCAACTGCCACCTCACCCGGCTCCATGGCCCTTTGCCCGTTGGAGGGTTGATAAACCAGTAATAACTTACTGGCTTGAGCCAGGAACGTTTTGTCCAAAAGAACAGGGTTCTCAGAGGGTCCCTGAAAAATCCCGCCACGAGGGAATTTCCCTTGGGTTCTTCTCTAGCTATGATGAAGCTCCCGGATATGGACCAAGGGCAAACCAGGATTTTTCAGGGGTGTCTATCTTGGAATGGCAGTGGCCATTGTCATAGCTTGAGAAGATCAATTTTTGCTCTGAGACCGCCGAACCTTTGCCCTAACTTGCATAAGGCCTAGATGGGTTAACCGGGCGGGGTTGCAAAAGGAGATGTTTCTGCTTTAACATATAGAAACAGAAGGAGGTTATTATGGAATATGGTTTAGTTTTTGCACTCGTCAGCGGTTTGAATTCCCAGTGTTTATCGGGAACGCAGAGGGTTGTCTCGGCTGACACCAGGTTCCTTCCAACCCTTACTATGATAATCCCGTCGCTGAACATCAACTGGAAGAGATACGGCGAAGACAGCGTCGGATACATAGCTGACACCACATACGAAGGGGTATCTAGGCTGGCTAACGAACTCTGGATCGGAATGGGTTTCAGCTGGCGCTATTACGAGACCAGCGTGGCGGCCCCTCTCAGAAACGACCTCTGGAACGGCAAATTCGGCCGAGATGTTAACGCCCACATGTCAACCTCCCTGGGCGATATTTTCATCAACAACAAGTTCTCATATCCGTTCAGTCTTTTTGATTTTCCTGGTGCCGGCGCCATTCTGTTCAGATACTCACTCCCGATAGCGCCGGGCGAGTGGGATCCGGCCGAGCAGGCCACGGACACCTCCAGCATCGGTGTAACATACAAGGGCGGCGTATGGAGACTGCTGGGCTATGGCTCAAATTCTTCATATTGGGGCGCGCTACTGACCTATGTGCCATTGGACCTGTTCGCGTTCACCTTGAACTTGGGGTTCGGCTCCAACAGGAACGGAGACCCAACCGATAACACATTTGAGTGGGGTTTCTCACTGGACATAAGGACTGGGAATTATGAGCCATTCGTGGAATATTACTCAACGAGCTTCATTTCCGACGAATACAGAAGGCACGGGAACGCACCAGCCTACTGGACAATAGGACTCCGCACGGAATCGCATGGAGGCGCTGGGGTTTTCTTTGGCATTGATTTCTGGCAGAGGGGCAGGGAGGGCTGTCTGGACAACATCGCTAGGCCGGATTTCTGGCTACCCTCCTGGACCCCTGACTGGTCAGTTTGGGCCGGGGTTTCCTACGCTTACACCCACAAACCAAAGGAGACGAAACCAGCCACGGGCATAGTTTGGGGAACCGTTTTTGACAAATCCACCAACCAACCCGCAAAGGCACTGGTATCCTTGCCAGAGGCAAAGATCAATCGCCAACCAACGGACGAAGCGGGGGTATTTCGGATTGAGGGCGTTCCAGAGGGGAAGGTTACCCTTGTGGTAGAGGCACCCGGATGCGATCTCTACACGGAAAGCATTATTGTGGCAAAAGATCAGATCACATACAAGAATGTTTTCTTGTCACCTCAGGCGGGTTCAGCCGGATTGCCAAACAAGGGAGTAATAGCGGGCAAGGTGGTGGATAAAAAGACAGGTGAACCACTTGCCGCGACGATTGAGTTCGTTGACCTAAACCTCCCTGCAACTTCTACCAGCCCTTCCACGGGTCTCTTTAGGGTTCCGGATGTGGATGTCGGGCTTTACACCCTCTCGGTGAAGGCCAGGGGATACAAGACATCGGTTGAGGTCGTGGCCGTAAAGCCCGGCGAGCCAGTTGTGAAGGACATAGAGCTTATTCCAGAGGGCCAATCATCAGAGGCCATTGCCGGGGATGAGAAATCAAAGGCAACCGCGGCCGCGTTCGTCAGCATGGCCCAGGATAAAGCCAAAAGCGGCGAATATGAGGAAGCTCTTCGCTACCTTGACATAGCGGGGGTGTGGGACCCGGAGAACCCGCAGGTCAAGGACCTCTATGACCGCTACAAGGCCGAGGCAGGAACATATCAAACCAAAAAATCCCTAGAGAAGGGCATCGGCTTCTATAACGACGGAAGGTATCTTGACGCGCTGGTAGAGTTTGACAAAGCCCTGAAGGCAGACCCGAAATCCGAAAACGCCAGAAAATGGTATGATATGGCGTTCAATGCCCTCCTGGAACAGGGCACGAGCACGCAAGCCAGCGTCTCAGGTTATATATCGCAGGGAGTAGCCCTGTATGCTGAGGGTGATGTTGACGGTGCAATAACCATGTGGAACAAGGCTCTGGAAATAGACCCCAACAACAAAGCCGCGAAGGACTACATCGCTAAGGCCCAAGGCAAGAAACAGGGAGATGCCAAGGACCTGGTGGCTGAGGGAAAGACACTCATGTCCAAGGGCCAATACACCGCGGCCCTCTCAAAGTTCAACCAGGCCCTGAAGCTGGAACCGGGTAATGCGGAGGCCGCTTCCGGCAAAGAGGACGCCCAGGCAAAGATAAAACAAACTGCGAGGGAACGACTCAACGAGGGCAAGGAGCTCTACGGCCTCAAGAAATATGATGAGGCTGAAGCAAAGCTGAGGGCCGCCCTGAAACTGGACCCCTCGCTATCAGAGGCCAACACCTATCTCTCCAAGATAGCCGAGGCAAGGTCCGCTTCAACAAAGCCCAGTATCTCTGAGGACGAGATCAACGCTTTGTATCTGAAGGGTGTGGAAGCATATGTCAAGGAGGATTACGAGACTGCTGTCTATTATTGGACAAAGGTCCTAGAGGTGGACCCGAATCACTCCAAGGCCAAGAAGAACATGGCCAGGGCAAAACAAAAGATGGGCGGGTGAAATGAAGGTGAAACTCAGGGTTAAGGCCGGCGCACCCAGAAATGGTTTCCTGGGGGTTGAGGAGGATGGGACCATAAGGGTCGCGATAAGCGCGAGGCCCAAGGAGGGAGAGGCCAACGAAGCCCTGATTCGTTTCCTGGCAAGGGAATTCGGGCTCTCGCCAAAGGAGATAACGATAACATCGGGAAAACGTTCCAGGTCAAAGGTAGTGGAGCTCACTGGCATCACGCCCGAAAAGCTCATGGAGATAGCCAAATGAGAGTAGCAACCTGGTTTCTGTTCTTTCTCTCGGTTCTTTTGGCCGGGGTCGGTATATATCTGTATGCTTTTCTATACACCCCAGCCGTGGCCGCGCTCAGGGACCTTGAGGGTGAGAACGAAAGGCTCCTCGGAATGAAAAAACCGCCGGAGGAATTACGCATACAGGACGCGGCCATAAAACAGGAAGGGCCACGGATCGTCTATCCGACAGATAGGCTCTTCATGCCGGGGTCAGCCGAGCTGTCGCCGGAAGGCAAATCCACCCTTGAGGAGCTGGCGACCAATCTCAAAAAGGAAGGCTACTCCGAGATAATCGTTGCCTGCTACACAGACGCTTCCCCGGTTGTCACAAACACCGACAAATATCCGAGCAACTGGGAGCTGGCAGGGGCCAGGGCCGGAACGGTGGTGCGTTTTCTCGCGAGCAAAGGACTACCGGATTCTATCCTGACTGCTGTATCTTATGGCCCGACAAGGCCAATAGCGTCCAACGTTACACCAGAAGGTAGGTCCCAGAACCGAAGGTTGGAAATAAGAACGAGGTAAAAATAATGGAGAAAAGGGTCTTCAAACCAGCCCTTGCTGTTTTGGACAAAGGGGTCAATGACCTTGATGAGGCCGGGAGGCTCCTTCTCTCCGGCATGAGGGTAAAGACCTCCCCGGAAGACCTCATTGCGACATTCATAGGCGGTGGGGTCAGCATCCTGCACGCCAGGGACTGGGTTGATCTGCCAATACTGGGGTTCATGAGGCCCGTAAAACCCTTTAAGGATGATGGAGCAGAAGTCAGATATGTGTTCCTGGTCATATCGCCGAAAGAGGACCCCGACGCGCACCTTATTGCCTTGGCGCGGGTTGCCAGGATAATGACCGATAAAGAGGTGAGGGAGTCCCTGGACACGGTATCAGATTCGTCCGAGTGCCTGGGACTACTGGAGAAATATTCGGTATAGAGACATCCGACTTCCGGGCTCGCCCAAAAACCGTTTGTCCTAGAACTCGGACAGACCTAGATAGTGTGAAAGCAGTTGGTTTATGAATATGCGCTCGTTCCTCACATACAGGGAGTCCATCGTGTATTCCTTGATGGTAACGCCGGCCGGAACATTATATTTCTCTGGCGGAATGGGAGCATTGTCCTTGAACTCAGTGGCCTCCATGGTTATGGTCTGGCCTCCAGGAGAGAGGAATTCTGTCCCCAGAACCAGGTTCTTCCAGACAAAAAGCCTCATGTCGCCGTTCATGAGCTTATAGACCTCGCACTTTTTGCCAGCGACGGTCTTACGGACGCCGGATTCCTCGGTCATGTTGACAAGGTAGTCCCTGTAAGCGAGCCCCAGATTCATCTGCTTTGAGAACTTCTCAACCTTGGGGCCGAGGGTCGTCCGGTCATTAGCCGGGGTCATGTCCCATATCTGTCTCAGGGTCAGGAACATCACATTCGGGCGTTTTGAGCCTTCCATCTTGTTCATGTTGATGGATATAATGTAGTCGGGCATTATGATGTCCAGACCCTTCATGGTTATTTTGGAACCGTGGACCGGCGTCTTCTCGTAGTAGATGATCTGCTTCCAGCCATAGTCATCAAAGTATAGCTCCTGGATGCCCTCCAGATCTCCGCCATACTCATACTTGACTATGCCGCTCTTTATCTGGTATGGTCTGTATATATCCTCTATCTTGGCCTTGGTGTAGTCAATCTTCTTATCACACCCAGCGACCAGCACGGCCGCTATTCCCGCCAGTATGCTCGTTCCCAGAAACCTCTTCATTTGTAAAAACCTCCTCTGCTCTTTGCGCGAGTAATTTTAAGGGCCGCGCGCGCGCGAATGCAAGTTGCGCGAAGATAGCAATTTGCCTTATCCTTATCCAAAACAAGGAGGTTTGTTTTGACAAAGACATGCCCAAACTGCGGAGCTGAGGTCGCGGAGCAGGCAAAGTTCTGCCCCCACTGCGGCTTTACCATTGAAGAGAAGGTGGAGGAAACGAAGTTCATGCCCGAGACGCCCGCGCCGGCAAAGCCAACCATGCACGGCCAGTTCACATCGACGGCCGAGGAGGGCTTCCCGTTCAGCTGGTCCACGGGACAGTTCGCCGGTTGGTGGCGGAGGTTCGTGGCCTGTGTAATCCTTGACGGACTGATCCTGGGGCTGATCCTGGGAGCCATAGGAACAGCGGTATTCCTCCTGCTTTGGGGCTTACCCTTCCTCATCTTTGGCCGCGTTGGCAAGAACCTGGCTGGAATAGGCGGTCTAATTGGCCTCATAATTGGCCTGGCTGGGGTTATAGTGGCTTATATCCTTTATGTTATCGTCCCCACCGGTAAAACCGGGATGACCATAGGCAAGAGGATAATGGGCATAAAGGTCGTGGACAAGGAAGGCAACCCACCGGGGATAGGCAAGGCTTTCCTGCGCGAGGTTGTGGGCAAGCTCATATCCAAAATAATCTTTGGACTTGGATTCATCCTTGCCGCTTTTGATAACCAGAGGAGGGCCTGGCACGATAGGATTGCCGGCACTTATGTGATACCAAAATAAAACCAACAGGCCTTACAGAATTTTCGTTCAGGGGTCTCCTTAAATCTTGAGATCTTGCAGTAGGCTATGGGCATTGAATTATCGTGATCCTTTATCCGATTGTGTTCCCAGAGACACAAATACTTGATCCTTTACAGGGAGTGGGTTATAATTTATAACATACGGAGGAAACATGCGTATACTTGATCTCATAGAATGGGTGTCCCCCACGGGTGAGGAGATAGTGGCGAGGGTACCCCAGGAGGGCTCAGGCGACATACGCCTGGGATCGCAGTTGGTGGTGAGGGAGAACCAGGTCGCGGTCTTCTTCAGGGACGGAAAGGTCGCTGACATGTTCACCTCGGGCCGCTATACGATCCAGACCGCTAACATCCCAATACTCATAAACCTGCTGGGTCTGGCGTTTGACGGCAAAAGCCCCTTCAGGGCCGAGGTCTACTTCGTGAACATGCGCACCTTCACGGACATGAAGTTCGGCACGAAAGAACCAATCGTCTACCGGGACAAGGAATTCGGCATGGTGCGTCTGCGCGCGTTCGGGACATACACAATGCGCGTGCAGGATCCGCGGCTATTCGTGAACCAGATAGTCGCCACAAAGGGTCTGTATCAGTCCGAGGAGATAAAGGACTTCCTTCGGGATGTCATCCTGTCCAGGCTCGCTGACCTGCTGGGCGAGAGGATGAAGACCATTATTGACCTGCCCGCTGTCTATGATGAGGTTGGTCAGGAGCTCAAGGAAAGGGTGATGAAGGATTTTGAGGCCATAGGTCTTTACATGGTCAACATGTATATCCAGGCCATCACCCCGCCTGAGGAGGTTCAGAAGGCTATTGATGAGAGGACATCAATGGCCGCTATTGGCGACCTGGACAGTTATACCAAGTTCAAGGCCGCGCGCGCGCTTGAGGAGGCCGCAAAAGGCGGAGGAGGTGGTGAGGGAGGCACGGCCGGCGCGGGGCTTGGCATGGGCGCTGGCATAGGCATGGGGATGGGGATGGCAGGAGTCATAGCCGAGACCATGCGCGGGGAAAAGAGCGGCGGAGGCGGTGGCCCGACACAACCAGGAACACCGCCAGTGAAGTGTCCGTCCTGCGGTGGTGATGTTCCTCCGGACGCTAAGTTCTGTCCCCATTGCGGTGCGAAGATGCCCGAGGCATCCAAGTGTCCAAAGTGCGGTGCGGATGTCCCCGCGGGAGCGAAGTTCTGTCCATCCTGCGGAGAAAAGCTAGGTGCGCCGGTAAAGTGCCCCAAGTGCGGAAAGGAGTTCCCTCCTGGAACCAAATTCTGCCCGGATTGCGGGGAAAAGATAGGCGAATAGGCGCCCCCCATAGGGCAAAAAACGCGGGGGCGGCAAAACCGGCCCCTTTTTGTTTCAACCCCCTAGATGCCACGATGGCTAACGAGCGCGGGTCTCACTGCCTTCCTGGCATTACTCGGTGAACCAAGCTCTCATTTATCGGGAATCAAGATCCTAGCGACTGCCTCCACGCACCTCTTCACTCCTGGAGTTATAACCAGGTGCGCGTGGTCCTGGGGCTTGATCAGGATGACATCCCCGACCCTCTTCGCGGACACATGGAACTTTTGAATGAAACCGTGCTCGGATGTCAGACAGAGAAAAAGGGCTTCTGCGCCTTCCCAAGAAATGTATGCCTTCTGTATCCGAATTAGGCCGCCCGGCCACTCCTCTGCCCCTGGCCGGAAACCGGAAACAACATCCGAGAGCTCCCTGAAAACCTCAAGCTTGATCTGACTCATTTCAATCTCGTGTGAAAAAAGCCCTGAAACATCGGGGTGTTTTATCTTCCTGAAAAGCAAAGGATATATATCCCTACCCTCAGCGCGCCACTTCTCGTGATACTTTGTCACCGGAACTGGCCAGCCCACGGACTCAAGCGCAAAAGCGCCGGAACGTTCGGACTCAGAGATCACCCAATCCCTGTAATCGGGCCAGTCTGTCGCAAGCATGAGCTCACCACCATCAACCGTTCTGGCGGCCAGAAGACGGAGAAAACCCGAACCCAGTAGCCTCCTGGACTCATGCCGAGCCTTTGGCCATGGCTCTGGAAACAGGACCCAAACCCGAACGATGCTCCTCTCCGAGAAAAAGTAGAATAGGGCAGAGGCGGCGTCAACTTTGGCTATCCTTACATTCGGGATTCCTTCGCGGGCCAACCTTTTCCAGGCCTTGAGAACAGAGAGCGAGGAAACCTCAAGGCCGACCAGATTAACATCAGGCCTCTCGCGCGCCCTCTGGACCAGAAAATCCCCCCTGCCAAAGCCTATTTCCAGCTCAATCGGAGCCTCTTTCCCGAAAATGCTAGTCCAGTTCAAAGGCCTCGGCATGTGAAAGGGATCAAAAACAGGCACAGAGGACATATGTTTTTAACCGGGAACCAGCAACTGCACTGCTAGCGGTTCCTTATCTTCCATATGTATGGAACCGAGGGGTCCTCTATGTCCACCCTGAACTCATCGGGATTATCATAGTTATATGGTCTGTCCGGTACATTGACGACCAGGGCGACCTCGGTCCCCAGGCACTGGAACCCGTGCATTACACCCGGCGGAACCACGACCATGAGGGGGTTCAGGCAACCCGCAAATATCTCTGCGGAGCGGCCCTTTGTGGGAGAGTCTTCTCTGGGATCATAGAGTCCCAAACGTATCATACCCTTTATGCAGGCGATGAAATCCGTCTGCTGTTTGTGAAAGTGCCAGGCCTTTATCACCCCCGGATATACCGCTGTGAGATATACCTGGCCGAAATTCCTGAAATCAGGGTCATCCGAGCGAAGTATCTCGGTGAGCCAGCCGCGGTCATCCGGGATAACGCGCAGGGGCCTGGTTTTAACGCCGGATATCAGGGGAAAATCCTCGCTGATGATCATCCCGCGACTCCGGCTCTGGCAAAGGCCGAGAGGCTAACCAGCCTGTCCTTGTGAACCAGGGCCCTCGCTATCATGTCCCCGTCCTCTCCCCTTTTCTCGCGGCCAAGGCTAACACCAGGAAACTCATGCCATCTCAACATGCTAAGGTGTCTCAGAGTAGCAACGGCCTCATCCCTTGAGAGGAAACGAGAAGCTCTGCTCATCCTCTCAATGGCATCAAGGGCATAGGACTCCGCGAGCTTCTCCCGGAGGCTCGCCATCACATCCGGGCCTGGCAGGAGGTCAAGGCCGAGGAGCTCATCCCCAGCGAACGCCATGAAACCAGAGGCACCGTCAAGCCTGAAACCTTCAGTGAAAACGGATATGGCCCTCTCCAGGCCCGAATACGCGTCGTGCATGGACGAGGTCGCTGAAGAGACCCGGAGGGAACTGAGCTTCTGTTTTACCGATGACCAAACCGCTTTCTGGTCAGCCGAGAAACCCCTACCACTTCTGAGGGACGCGGCCACACTGCTTGCCAGTA
The DNA here is from genome assembly GCA_049969615.1 of Caldifarciminota bacterium. Classification (GTDB taxonomy): domain Bacteria; phylum Hydrothermota; class Hydrothermia; order JBDRYB01; family JBDRYB01; genus JBDRYB01. The sequence goes on along the minus strand of JBMFOM010000003.1, from coordinate 14,227 downwards.
TAGCCCTAAGGGAGGGATAAGCGGAGGAGCCGGCCTTGAACGCTCGTTCACCACTCCACCTGCCCTGCTCAACGCAGGTCACAGGAACTCTGTGGGTTAGGCCAGCCTCCGCCAGAACAGCAGTGGCGACAACCCTGTTCTGCATTCCCGCGACAAGGCCCTCTCCATCCATTAGAAAAACCGGCTGGCCGCCATCCTTGCCAACCTCAAGGTCAACCCAGGGAACCTGACCTGTCTCGTGAAGGGCCACAGACCCAGCGGCCATGGCCTCATCAAGTGTTCTCAGGGGGCAAAACGAACCGCCATCCCTCCTGAAAAGAGGGAACACAGTGAGGTTTCTCAACATGAAACCATCACCCACATCAATGGCTCTCTCAATATCTTCCATCATGGGATAATTATAACCTACCTCCTGTACAGGATCAATATTCGCTCAGATCGTGAGCCTTTACCCGGCTGTGCTCACTTTCTGAGGCTAATGACAAAAACCGTCCTCTCGCCAGGCACGCTCACGAGCAGGCGTGCCTTTCCCCTGTGGATGTCCTCAACTATTCTCTTAACCAGGAGAAGCCCAACGCCCCAGCCGCGTTCCTTCGTGGAATACGAGCGCCTGAAGAGTATCTCCTGCTTTTCCCTGGGGATACCCTTGCCGTTGTCCTCCACCTGAACCACACACCAATTCGGTTCCTCAGTCATCCGTATTATTACCCGCGCACCCTCGGACCTCCTGGCCTCCCAAGCGTTCTTTAGGAGTATCTCAAACACCCAGGAGAGAAGCTCAGAATCCCCCCTGACCTGGCATTCGCCTTCTGTCACAACCTCAACCTCCATGTCCCTGAGAAACCTGGCCCTTGCCTCCGCTAAAGCACTCTCCGTTAGTTTTGGTAGAAGGACTGGTTCCAACTGCGGTGGGCCGCCGATCTTTGAGAACCTCCTCAGGATTGATCTCATCCGCTCCAGATCGGATTCCAGGCCCTCGGTCACAACCGGATCAATGCCCTGGCTTTTTTTGAGAAGCTCAAGCCAGCCCATTGATGACGAGACTGGGGTCCCTAGCTGGTGCGCCAAGCCCTTCGCGAACGAGGCCCAGAAGGCCGCGGTCTGATAGGTGTGAACAGACCTGGCGGCCCACAGCAGACCGAGAAACGCCAGGAGTCCCATCAATGGCAGTATTGCCTGAAGCAGACGCAGATACGCTAGGCTCGTGGGCTGGCCAAAATACACATATCCCACAACAACGCCGCGGCCAGCCGATATGGGGAGGGGTTTATTCTGTCCCCTCAGTTTGTCTCTAGCAGAAACGATCTTCCGATAATCAGGATCATTCGCAAGTTTCTCTGGCTCCGCAAGCTCCTCAGGGGTGAACCTGTCTGGGTCAACCCCAACCTGCTTCCAAGCCCTCGGATTGCCATCTTGGTCAGTTATGACCATGGGGAAATCAACCCTGGCTATGACCTCCTTCATTATGCTGGCTATCTCGTCCTCGGATATGACCGAGAGGAACAGACTGCTCATCAATTTTGCCAGGAGCAAGGAGGTTGTCCTGACCTCATTCCGGGCACGGGATATGGCGGGTTGTGTTACCCCTATTGTGGCCGCGGTCAGAACAGCCAGAAAAGCCAGGCCAAAAGGCAATGCCCTGTTCACAGGAACCCCATTCTGTTGAGGGTTCTCCTCAGGTTGCCGACAGGCCTCGCGTCAACACCTTCCGGGACCCTCCGGCTTTCAGTTAGGATGCATTTCTTCCCGAATAAGAAAGCGAATCCAGTCAGAATCGTTCTGGCCCCAACATAGAAATCCGACATTGCCAGGAGCATCAGGGTTTCGTCCGGCGGTGCGGGTGAATGCCCCAGGAACATCACCTCTGTGCCGTAGATCTCCCTGAGAGCCTGCTCCATTTTCGGGTCCTTTGAATCCAGAAAAACCCTCATCCTCCCTTTGTAATAACCGGAACGTTCAAGGTATCTCTCCGCCCTTACCATCGCGTCCGGAATTCGCCACTCGTTTTCGGCCGGGGCTATCCCCAGACAAGCCAGAATCCCATCCCTTGCCCTCAGGGGATCATCGGACAGCGTCTTCAGGATCACATTGAACGAGGAGTTCATTGGATTGGCAGTGATGCCCATGGCTAGCCCCTTGGGCATCATCCTCGTCTCAGGAGGCTGTGAGAGGTCAATGGCTATTCTATGTGAAAGGCTTTCATCCCCTTTGATATAAACGTTTATGTATGGCCTAGCGGCCTCCGAGACGAAAACCCGGTGCCTGGGAAAACTTTTGGCTATTGAGATCGCTGAGGGGAGCGCCAAGGCCGGATCGCTTTCCGGCATGAGAATTCCTATGGGTTCGTTGAAATCAATCCAGCTCAATACAGCTCCTCCCTCCTGTCCTCCCAGCATGGAAGATTTTTTCTCGCCTCGTCTATCGCTGATAGGTCAACATCCGCCCATGCTATTCCCTCTCCATCATGTATCTCAACGACCGGTTCGCCGGCCGGGTCATATATGCCGGATCTACCGCCGAAAAAGACCTTGTCTCCACCCCATCGGTTGCACGCGACCAAGAAAACCTGATTCTCCATTGCTCTTGCCCTACAGAGGGTTTGCCACGCGGAAACCCTGGCCAGAGGCCATTCTGCAGGCACCAGGATGATCCTCGCACCCTGTCTGGTGAGTTTTCTGGCTATTTCTGGAAACCTGAGCTCGTAACATATCAACGCGCCCGCCCGGCCAAATTCCGTCTCAAATGCCTTTATCTCGCCCCCAGGCGAGAACAGCCTGTGTTCATCCATCGGCTTGAAGAGGTGGGTTTTGGCCTGAGAGTGCACCGGGTTTCCTTTTCTATCCAACATGACGAAGGTGTTCTGATATGTCCCTTCCTCCTCAAGTATGAGCGTCCCAGCGACCCATGCCGACAGCCCTCTCGCGATGTCCTCCATCAAGGGAATCACTTCCTCGCGAGAGGCCTTTGCCTCAGCGTCTATGTCAGAAAATCCATAGCCCGAGGCGAAAAGTTCTGGCAGTAGAACGAGATCCGGACCCTCAAGGTTGTTAGCCAGCTGGACCACCCTCCTGAGCCCCCGTTCCCTCGGCCTTGCTACATTGTGCTGAATGAGACCTATTCTCACCCCTAAAGGATATAGCAGGGCAATAGCCAGGGGCAATCAGAAGAGACAATAAAGCTGGCTAAATGTTATGTGGACTGATCCCTTAATAATTCGCCGCTCAATCTGGGTTATAAAAGCCCATGGCCCTCGGTTTCAGTCCCTTTCCTCAGGAGCGCGAGGCAACCCATGCCCGCGCCCAGGATAAAGTTGAACCGGTATGAATAGAGCATGGAGGTTGTTGTTCCAACGACCAAGGGACCAGCCAGAAGAACGAAAACCCCTAGATACACGAAAGCCTTGGCTCTTTCTCCCTCCGTGAAAAATCCCCTCATTGCCAAAGCGATCCCCGCCAGGTAAAACATGAGGAATGCCGTTGTTCCTGCTATTCCAGTCTTCCAGAGGAAAACCAGGAACGAGTTGTCCATGATGGGGACCATTTCCTTGCTCCAGCGTATCCATATGGGACTGCCCAGGCCTATTCCGAGGATTGGGGAACGGGAAAACAGCTTCATGGCCATGGCCGAATCCAGATAGCGAAGCCTTAGCGATGGGTCCGAGACACCGTAGCCTATGGTGGTGAACCTCGCGTAGAACAACTCCAAGGTCCACCTCAATGGAGACAAGTATATGGCCAGCAGGATGAGCACGATGCCGCCTGCGATTCCTCCCAGGGAAAAAATAAGGGTTCTCGTGTTCATGTATTTCTTCATCCAGAGCAGGATCAAGTTGAGAGGCAGGAGGATTGCCATGGCCGCCCACACCGTTCTCTGCATGGCCGCCAGCACGGTGAACAGAGCCACTCCCATGCCCAAAAACGCTAGAGCTCTTTCCCAGGGAGGCCTTTTTCGGAAGATTATCGTGTAGTTCAGCCCGGCGAAAAATGCCGCCATCGTCATGGTGGTTTGTTCGCTCATTACCCTGCCGACACCGTGAATCATGTATATGTAGAGAAACTCAAGTGCCACGATTGCGCTCGCCGCGTTGAGCGCTATGAACAATGCCTTTCCCATCCAGGCTCCCGGTGGCCCAAACCTGGAAACGAGCCAGTAACACCCATAGAGGGAGAGCAGAGCGGCCTCTATGACCACTGCTTTGAACTCGTTGCCGTTGTTCAGGCCTATGAGGGTTGAGAGGATGATCGCCGCGACGAAGGCCAGAAAAAAACCATCCAGAATAAAACCCCTTCTCCTTTCGGCTGTAAGGGGAAGAGAGCCAAAGGAAACTATGCCAACCGTAAAGAGAGCAGAGGCGATTATGACCATGTTTATTGGTGGGCCTACCTTGATTGGCGACATCCAACCATAGTGGAATACCACCATCAAAAAGGCTATTAAAGCCACCGAGAGGCCTAGCAGTTTTGAAGGGTCCCTCACAACCTAAACCTCAGTATCGCGCCAATGTTCTCAACCTCCCTGGTAAGTTCCTCTTTCTGGGCGATGAAGACCTCAGCTCCCTGCGCGAGACATTCCTCCATTATCTCGTCAATGAGATCTGGAACCGGGATAGCCCCATCCTCCCCTTCAAGCGAGAGCGTTCCATCCGGATTCCTGAAACCCGGAACCGTGTATCCCCTTTTGACTATCAGGGTACGTATCTGGCCGTTGTGAAGGGCCTCAAGGGTCCTTTCCGGGCCACAGGTTGCCAATCCGGATTCCCTCTTTGCCACGAATTCCGTCAGGATCTCGTCTTCCCACTGCTGTTTTTTGATTTCCATGAGCTCGGCGATGGTTTCCCTTATGCGGTTGGGGTTGAGGCTCTTGGAATCCCAGGATGCCAGGCCCAACAGCCTCTCTGAAACGAACGGGTGAAGGTGATTCAGGAGGTCTTCCCTTCCGGAACCAGCCACCACCAGCCAATCAAAGCGCTCCCTCTTGAACCTCTCAAAAAGCCTGTCCGCGACAGCCTTGTAAAACCTCTGGATCTCATCCCTGAGGACCCGCTGTTTCGTGTCAAAGCTGTGGGCCGAAAAAGCATTGCCCCTGCTCCTGGCCATCCCAGGCCTCTCTCCGGAAAGCGTCTCTGCCTCCCCCGCCTTCATGGTTCCGACCTCTTCTATCTCAGCGGCCTCTATCCTGAAGAACCTCGCTAACTTGCTGTCCAGGACCACAGCATACACCGTCCCTATCTCCTCGGTCATGGCTATGAGGCCCCTTACCAGTGGGCCAGTGTCCACAACCATTCTGTCCATGTATCCGTAGGGCAGTTTGAAGACCTCAAAGAGGTTGTCCCCCGCGAACAGCGCGAGACCCCCGCAACCCTCCAGGTTCTCCGGAGACTCAATGAAATCCTTGACCCTCGTTATCAGTTTCTTTGCCTTCTCCAGCTCTTTTTTCGTGAAGCCCCTTTTCTCAAGGCTCTCCATCTGGTTCCTGAGCAGGTTCTTGAAGGTTATCCTGTAGTTTGAACCGGCGCGATCCTGGGGTCCGAGCTTGAGATATAGAGAAACCACCGGGCTCTCCCCTTTGTATCCCATCAAAACTTTTATTCTTTCTCTGGTTCCGTTCATATTCTTTGCCTCCTTGAGGGATTATGGATCAGGGTCTTTATCCCTTTCAATCCGGTTTGCCTCTTCATCCGGTATATTTATAAAGGTTTTCGGGCGAAAGATCAAGGCCAAAAAAGACACCCGGCCTGATCCGCTCCTGATCCAAGCCAACCTTTGTCCCTGTAGCAAAATATCGGCTCATCTCGCCGATCCTATATGGATGCTTTCAGTGATTCCATGAAGCAGTCCATCTCCTCCGGTGTTCCGATCGTAACCCTGAGCCACCCTTCAAGCCCCTTCATTGAAGAGGTGTTCCTTATCCTGATGCACTCGCCCAAGAGACAATCGTATGTTTTTCTGGGGTCAGGAACCTTGAAAAGCACGAAGTTCGCGTAGCTCCTCTGATATGGTATGCCCTGCTGATCAAAGAAGCTGTATAGCCTTTCCTTTTCAGAGTTGACTTCCCTGGCCCAGTCCGCGAGAAAGTGTTTCAGTCCTGGGTATGCCCTCGCGACCGCCAGCTGGAGGAAGTTCAGATGATATGGTATAAAGAGAAGCCCCTCGGCCAGCCTCACTATCTCAGGCCTCGCTATGCCATAGCCGAGCCTTGTACCAGCAAGTCCCGATTTTGCCAGGGAGCGCCCTATCATCAGGTTCTCGTGTTCCTCAAGGAAGCCCAGGTATGTCTTTCCGGAGAAATCGTAATATGCTTCATCCACAAATACAAAAACACCTGTTCTCAGCGCTATCTCAGCCACTTCATCCTCTGCGAGCTGGCCGGTTGGATTGTTCGGCGAGACTATGCTTATCAGGTGCAGGTCATCCGAGAAATACGATGTGTCCCAGATGAAGTCAGCGCCGAGATTGACTCTCAAGGCTTCTGTCCCGGTGATCATTGCGGCGTGGGCATACATGGGGTATGTCGGCTCAAATATCAGCGTCTTGCGGCCAGGCCCTCCAGCGAGCCAGAAAGCCATAATGATGACCTGGTCGCATCCCACCGTCAGAAAGATGTTCTCTGGTTTTAGGCTCAAAGCCTCCGCGAATATCTCCTTTGCCTCGTAGTAGTCCCTGGGTTGGGGATACCGGTTCAACCGGAACCTAAAGAGCTCCTCTCTGAGAAGTTCCCTGAGATCATCAGGGAGGTCCCGCGCGCACTCGTTCTGGTCAAGCTTTGCCTTGAGCCTCTCTATCTCTGTTATACCAAAACCAAAGGTGCCGGATATGTCCTGTCTCAAAAATTTCAAGGCAGTTCCCTCGTTTTCGTCAGGAGGTTGTCCCACTCGGCCCTCACAACGGCCGCTACCTCAGCCAGGCTTACGGGCGTGGCGCCGAACTTGCCCACCTTTATTCCGCCAGCTATTGAAGCTATACATGCGGATTCCACGAAGCTCAACCCTGCCAGGAGACCCAAGGTGGCGTATGCTATCACAGTGTCTCCCGCGCCAGTCACATCATATACCTCCCTCCTGAGGGCGGGAACATGCGTTGTTCCTCCATTATCGCAGGCTATGGCCCCATCGCCTCCGAGGGTGACGAGGAGTCTTTCTGTTTCCGTTTCCCGTCTAAATTTCGCGGCGGCCTTCGCTATTGAGGCAAGGTCATCGCGCGTCCTGGTCTCAGAGAGAAATTCCCTTCTGTTTGGCTTAAAAAGCCCGACCCCGGAGTATTGCCTGAACCGGGTGGATTTCGGATCAACTGACACGAGCCTGTCAGCCATTATCTCTTTGACGCTTTCTATAAGCCATGGGGTCATGGTTCCCTTATCATAATCCTCTATTATCAGGGCATCCAAGGGGGCTTCCGCGACCGCATGAGCCAGCTCTTCCGCCAGATCCGTGGTTATCTCAGAGCAAACTTCCCTGTCTATGCGAATTACCTGCTGGTTCTGTGCTATCACCCTGGTTTTCAGGGTGGTCGGCCTGGTGGGATCAACCAGGACACGGTTGCTTATGCCGATTTCATCAAGCAGTGAAACGAGCGCTCTGCCCTCAGCATCGTCGCCCACTATGCCAAAGAGAAATACTTTTGCTCCAGATGCCAGGAGATTCGTTGCCACATTACCCGCGCCGCCAGGCCCGTCGCGCTGATCTTGCGTTCTGACAACAGGAACAGGTGCCTCCGGGGATATTCGCTCCGCGTCCCCGAACAGATACCGGTCCAGGATCAGGTCTCCGATTACCCCTACCCTGAAACCAGAGAATCGCTCAAGGGCTTTTTCAATTGACACTTTAGGCGGAAAATTATATCGGATTCTCGTCCCCGTGTTCCAGTTGAAGAAGGGCACTTCTAATCTTTGCCCCTCAGCGTCCCTTTTCGGTTATGGCAGGCATCACGATATTTGGAGAGCATCCGCACTATGCCTCTTGATCAGGCTGATAGCCCATTCTTTCATGGGATCCAACATAACTACATTGCCTATTCTGAGAGTCCTGCCCGCGCCCCGATCAACCAGTAGTTTAGTTTATTTCTGGTCACCAAATATTGCTATAATTATTTATCAAAGAGCACTTTACGGGTTTTATCTTACCAGAAATAATCCTTTATTAACCCATGATCGTTATTGAAAATCAACCACCTTGTGGTTTAAGATTTGATCCGGATAAAAGGCCTTTTTGAGGAGATTATCATGGAGAAGTGGAATAATTTCTTGCACCCAGGTGCTGAGAGGTTTCCCCTTGTGGAACCAGGGGAACCAAACTTTTACAGGGAATACTTTCCGTATTCCCTGCCCCCGAGAATGGCTTTTGAGGGAACTATGGTCGTTCCAGAGCTTCCGGATGAGATTTACATAACCGATACCACCTTTCGCGATGGCCAGCAGGCCAGGCCCCCCTTCTCTGTCCAGCAGATAGTTGACATATACAAGATGCTTTCAGAGATTGGAGGCCCCAACGGCGTCATAAGGCAATCCGAGTTCTTTCTCTACACCCAAAAGGACAGGGAGGCCGTTGACAAGGTCAGGGCCTTGGGCCTGAAATACCCTGAGGTCACTGGCTGGATAAGGGCCAACCCAAAGGATTTCCAGCTGGTCAAGGATATGGGCCTTGCTGAGACCGGGATGCTCACCTCAATTTCTGACTACCACATCTTCAAGAAGATGGGATTCAAGTCAAGACGTGAGGCCATAGACAAATACAAGGATGTGGTTCGCGCCGCGGCGGATGCCGGACTCAAGGCGGTCAGGTGCCACTTTGAGGATATAACCAGGGCTGATTTCTGGGGTTGCGTGGTGCCGTTCGCGCAGGAGCTCATGGACCTCTCCGCTGAGACCGGACTATTCATAAAGGTCAGGCTCTGTGACACCATGGGCTTTGGTATGCCATGGCCAAACGCAGTCCTGCCCAGGTCAATCCCCAAGATGGTCTATTGCCTGCGGCACTACGCGGGGATACCATCGGATAGACTTGAGATACACGCTCACAACGACTTCCACCTTGTGACAGCCAACACTGTTGCCTCCTGGCTCTATGGAGCGATGTATGCCAATACGACCATAATGGGCATAGGCGAGAGAACGGGCAACTGCCCCATGGAAGGCGCCATAATCCACTACATAGGGCTGAAGGGAGACATGAACGGCCTCAACCTTCACGCCCTTACCGAGTTGGCCAGATATATGGAGACTGAGACCGGGCTCCCCATACCCACATGGCAACCCATTGTTGGCAAGAATTTCAACATAACCCAAGCCGGGATTCACGCGGATGGGCTACTGAAGTTTGAGGAGATCTACAACGCGTTTGACACCAACGCTTTGCTCGGAAGGCCACCTGGAGTTGCCATAACTGACAAGTCCGGCGTTGCCGGTATAGCCAAGTGGATAGAGGACAACATGGGCCTGGAGGTTTCCAAGTCAGACCCCGGTATCCAGAAGATATACGAGGAACTAATAGCTACCTACAATGCGGGCAGGGTAACGACCATGTCAGATGAAGAGATGTTTGATCTGGTCAAAAGGCACATACCTGAGATATACGCCAAATACGAGGCCAAGAAAAAGAAGTAAGCGATATGGCGGGAAAAACCATAGCAGAGAAGATATTCTCGGAGAAGAGCGGGACAGACGCTAGAGCCGGAGACATGGTGGTAGCGAGGGTTGACCTGGCCTTTGCACAGGATGGGACAGGTCCCCTTGCTGTTCGCCAGATAGAGAAGCTCGGCCTTGACAGGGTGGCAAACCCATCCTCAACCATATTCTTCTTTGATCACGCCGCGCCAAGCCCACGAAAGGAGCTCTCCGACGATCACATTTTCATGCGCGAGTTTTCGGCTAAGACCGGAGCGATCGTCTCTGAGGTTGGCGACGGGGTCTGTCACCAAATAGTAGCTGAGGAGCGCGCGGCACCAGGAATGCTCATCGTAGGGGCGGACTCCCACACCTGCACCGCGGGCGCGTTTGGCGCTTTCGCGACCGGGATGGGTTCAACTGATGTCGCTGTGGCAATGGCCACCGGCAAGACCTGGTTCCGTGTCCCGGAGAGCTTCAGGGTTGTTCTCGTCGGCAGGTTTCAGAAAGGTGTCTACGCGAAGGACCTCATCCTTCACCTCATTGGCGACATAGGCGCTGACGGAGCGGACTACAAAGCTCTTGAATTCTCTGGAGAGCTTGATTCGCTTGACATGGAATCCAGGCTCACGGTTTCTAACATGACAGTTGAGGCAGGAGCGAAGGCAGGCCTATTCCCCTCCGATGGAATAACCAAAAGATACCTTGAGGAATGGGGACGGGGTGAGATGTTCAAGGAGCTCATCCCGGATCCGGACGCGGAATACGAGAAAACCCTTGAGTATGACCTTTCATCCATTGAGCCAACGGTTTCCAAGCCACACAGGGTTGATAACACCGCGCTTGCAAAGGAGCTCTCGGATGTCAGGGTTCACCAGGTTGTCATAGGAACCTGCACGAATGGGAGACTTTCTGACCTTCGGATCGCGGCTGAAATCCTCAAGGGCAAAAAGGTCGCGCCTGGAGTGAGGCTAATAGTAGCACCCGCTTCCCGGAAAATATACCTTCGGGCCATGAGCGAGGGAATCCTGGCCACCCTGGTTGAGGCTGGCGGACTGGTTCTTCCGCCCGGTTGTGGGCCATGTGTTGGCGTTCACCAGGGGGTTCTCGGCAAGGGCGAGGTAGTTCTTTCCACCCAGAACCGCAACTTTGAGGGAAGGATGGGCAACCCAGAGGGATTCATATATCTCTCCTCGCCCGCGACGGCCGCGGCCACCGCTCTGGCCGGGAGGATAACCGATCCCAGGGAGGTTTTGAAATGAAGATGAAGGGAAGAGCATGGAAGTTCGGGGACAGCATATCCACGGATCACATCGCGCCTGGCAGATATTTTCACCTCCGCTCAAACCTGCCCGAGCTCGCAAAGCATGTCCTGGAGGATGCGAGGCAGGATTTTGCCGCGGGCGTCAAGCCTGGAGACTTCGTTGTCGCGGGATGGAACTTTGGACTCGGTTCATCGCGCGAGCACGCGCCCACCATCATAAAGCTCGCGGGAGTCTCGGCCGTTCTGGCAAGGTCTTTTGCGCGGATCTTCTTTAGAAATTCCATAAACATCGGCCTTCCGGTGATCACGGTGGATACATCCTTCATAGAAGAGGGCGATGAGCTTGAGGTTGATCTCGCCGAGGGCGTGGTCAGGGACCTCACCAACGGAAGGGAGGTTCGTTTCAGGCCACTGTCCCCGCAACTCCTTCGGATACTTGAGGATGGCGGCCTAGTTGAACACATAAAGAAACACGGGGACATAGTGCTTTAAAGACAAGTGTTCTGAAAAAAACAGAGACTTTGAAATGCTCTTAGAAGAGGTAAAAAACATGGCAGAAAAGATAAAGATAGAGAAGGATAAGCTGGTCGTTCCCGATAATCCCATCATACCTTACATTGAGGGAGATGGGACGGGAAGGGATATAACGCCCGCGATGCTGAAGGTGGTGGATGCCGCGGTGGCAAAGGCATATGCTGGCAAAAGAAAGATAGAGTGGTGCGAGGTTCTCGCTGGAGAAAAGGCGCTTGAGGCCACCGGAGAATATTTGCCAGAGGCCACCATCAACGCTCTCAGGGAATATGTCGTGGGCATAAAAGGCCCTCTGACCACGCCCATAGGCGGAGGCTTCAGGTCCCTGAATGTTGGCATAAGGCAAATACTCGATCTTTACTCATGCGTGAGGCCTGTCCGTTGGTATGGCTCCGCGTCGCCGCTTAAGCATCCCGAGAAGATGGACATCGTTATCTTCAGGGAGAACACCGAGGATGTCTACGCGGGCGTTGAATACCAATCCGGTTCGCCGGAGGCAAAACGGCTCATTGATCTCCTTAGAGACTTTGGGGTCACGGAGCAAAAGGTTCTCTCAGATGTCGGCGTTGGCATAAAGCCCATGGGTCCCACCAGGAGCAAGCGCCACATACGCAAAGCCCTCCGCTATGCGCTTGAAAATGGCAGGCGTTCCGCGACCTTCATGCACAAGGGAAACATCATGAAGTTCACGGAGGGCGCTTTTATGCAATGGGGATACGAGGTTGTCTCCGAGCCTGAGTTCGGGGACCACTTTGTGACCGAGGCTGATCTCTGGGACAAGCACGGTGGAAAGATGCCCAATGGGAAACTCCTCGTCAACGACAGGATAGCGGACAACATGTTCCAGCAGATACTGACTAGGACAGACGAATACGATGTGATAGTGACTCCGAACCTGAACGGGGACTATATCTCTGACGCGGCCGCCGCGGGCGTTGGAGGCCTGGGAATGGCGCCGGGCGCCAACATCGGTGACTTCCTCGCGGTCTTTGAGGCGACCCACGGCACCGCACCGAAATACGCTGGCAAGGACAAGGTGAACCCCTCATCCCTCATACTTTCTGCCGCGATGATGCTGGAGTATATGGGTTGGCGGGAGGCCGCGGACCTCATCCACCGCGCCACAGAGAAAACCCTTGCCCAGCGCAAAGGGACCTATGACCTGGTCAGGGGCTGGGCCGCGGAAGGAGAGAAAGGCGCGACAGAGCTGAAGTGCTCGGAGTTCGGGGACGCGCTCATAGAAAACATGTAGGCAAGACGCCGTAAAACCTGGAGTTTTAGTGGCTGGGGCGATCAAATCGGGTTGCCCCTATTTCAGCTTAACCTTAAGGATGGTGGTCTTGTCAGGATAAATGGTAACCCAGCCCTCCCACGGTTTATATCCCTCCTTCACCACCCTTACCATGTGCTCTCCGGCGGAGAGGGTGAATTCCTTTATCCTGTGGGGCCGCGACCATGGCCTAGCTAATCATGGGCGCCGAAACTTGCCAATAAGAGAGGCAAGCCCTATCCCCGCGGCCAATGCCAGGATGGGTTCAGCTGGCGCACGGAACCTAAATGAACCATCCGCGCCTGGCAGAAAAAGAAGGAGAAAGACCGTGATGGCAAGGGCAAATCCCTCGCCCCTGAGCCTCAGGAATCCCCGTATGGCCAGTATATAGACAACGAGAGCGTATAGCCAGCTCATGATAACTATTATTCTTGTAGCCAAAGGGTTTGGCCAGATCATCGTGGTGAACTCCCTTCCGAGGCCATAGAATCCTTTAACGAAGCCCTTCAGGTGAGCGGCCGCGTATGCCGCGGGGTGACGGAGCATGTAGGCCACTCCTCTCCTGGAGAGCTCTCCGGCCAGGCCGGGATCAAGCGGCGCGGCCTCAAGGTCCTCGCAACCAAGGGTATCACCCAGGTTCACCAGCGCTTCCTCGTATCCGATGCCGGTCTCCTGCATCATGGTATATGGAGCAGAATACAGAAATACGGTTGCCTCGTGCTGGGTAGAAAGGATCGCTTTGCCATTGACTATCTTATTCCTGGCGAGCCACGGCAGAACCGGCACTAGGAAAGCGATGGCCAGGAGTCCGGCCCTCGTCCAATCCTTCCTGACCGCGTGATATCCGGCCGCGACCACGGCCGGATATATCCCTGTGGGTTTCACCAGGGCCGAGAGACCGAGAAGGAAACCAGACAGCGCGGGTCTTTTCCTAAAGAAAAATAGTCCCAAGGCCACAGCTGAGGTGAAAACGGCCTCGGCCAGGAGAAATCCAGAGAGAAGACCCGTAACAGGCGCAAGTCCGGCAAAAAGGCCAGCCGCGAGACCGGCAGTTCTACCGGATGTCTCCGAGGCCCAAAAGGCTACGAGTATAGCGATCAGGATCCCGAGGATGACCTGGAGGGCAACCGCGAACCTGGGATCAGCGCCGAATGTTATGTTCACTGCCGCGAGGAAAGCGGGGTATCCCGGAGGCCTGAGTATCCAGTCAACTCCTCCTATCTCATAAAGCCCTCGCGTGATGCTCTGCGCCAGGGCGTAATACTCGTGGGTATCAAGGTGGGGAGGGCCGAGGGCCACTGAATGCCTTACAAGCGCTGGCAGAACAAAGCCCGCCCTGAATGCCAGGGAAACAGCAATAATAAGCAGAATCTCGCGGAATCTCAGGCCCATATCCTAAGGAAGCCGGGTCCTCAGATTCAAGTTCGCGCTCGCTCTCAAAAAGAAACCCCTGAAAAATCCCGGTTTGCCCCTGGTCCCCAGCCGGGAGCCTCATCATAGTTAGAAGAAAACCCTGAGTAAATGCCCTCGTGAAGGGATTTTTCAGAGGGTCCCTCTTAGAAGCC
>JBMFOM010000002.1:0-49656 GCA_049969615.1 Caldifarciminota bacterium | reverse complement strand
TGGACATAAAGGCCACACGGACATGACGTCATCCCCGCCTTCCTCCGGCTCATCGCCGGCAGTCCCATTAGAGTGCTTGACGATACATGATCGCCAATAGCAACTAATGGCAGGGGTTGCGCTCGTTGCGGGACTTAACCCAACATCTCACGACACGAGCTGACGACTGCCGTGCAACACCTGTGCTGGCTCCCGAAGGTCCCCCAGACTTTCATCCGGGGTACCACCAGCATGTCAAGCCCAGGTGAGGTTCTTCGGTGAGCATCGAATTGAACCACGCGCTCCGCCGCTTGTGCAGGCCCCCGTCAATTCCTTTGAGTTTCACCCTTGCGAGCGTACTCCCCAGGCGGCACGCTTAATGGTTTCCCTACGGCACCGAGTCCTCAAGGGACCCGACACCTAGCGTGCATAGTTTAGGGCCAGGACTACGGGGGTATCTAATCCCCTTCGCTCCCCTGGCTTTCGGGCCTCAGCGTCAGGAACGAGCTAGAGAGCCGCCTTCGCCACTGGTGTTCCCACCGATATCTGCGCATTCCACCGCTACACCGGCAGTTCCGCTCTCCCCGCTCGCCCTCTAGTCCAGCAGTATCCGGCGCAGTTCCAGGGTTAAGCCCTGGAATTACACACACGGACTTGAAGGACCGCCTACGCCCCCTTTAAGCCCAGTGAATCCGGGTAACGCTTGCCTCCTCCGTATTACCGCGGCTGCTGGCACGGAGTTAGCCGAGGCTTATTCTGGGAGTACCGTCAAGGCCAACGGGTATTAGCCGTTGGCCCCCTCGTCCTCCCCAAAAGCGGTTTACACTCCGAAGAGCTTCATCCCGCACACAGCGTCGCTGGGTCAGGCTTTCGCCCATTGCCCAAATTTCCAGCCTGCTGCCCCCCGTAGGGGTGGGGCCCGTGTCTCAGTGCCCCTCGGACCGGTCGCGCTCTCACGCCGGTTACCCGTCATAGCCTTGGTGAGCCATTACCTCACCAACTAGCTGATAGGCCGCGGCCCCATCTCCAGGCGCGAGCTTGCGCCCGCTTTGATGGCTCTGGGATGCCCCAGAACCACCACACCGGGGATTAGCACGGATTTCTCCGAGTTGTCCCCGTCCTAGAGGCAGGTTAGCCACGTGTTACTCCGCCGTCCGCCGCTCAGTCAATCCCCGAAGGGATTGCTTCGCACGACTTGCATGGCTAAGGCACGCTGTCAGCGTTAACCCTGAGCCAGGATCAAACCCTCCATAGGAAAGTTCATGGCAAGGGTAATCTGTCCCACCGGAAACACACTATCTTTTTGTCAAAGAGCTAATCCCTCTGCTAGGGTGAATATTATAACCGATTTGTCATGGCCGATCAAGTCCCCTGTCAAGGGGGTTCCCTTAGCCGATTGTGCTCCTTTGGCTCTATCCAAGTTGGGGCAAGGGTTTGGCGATCTCAGAGCAAAAATTGAGCTTCTCAAGTTATAACCCACTTCCTGCACAGGATCAAATTTTTGTATTTGGGGAGACCAGACAGATATGATGCAATGGTTCTAAGTCTTTGACCTCAGATTGAGCCGCGCCCGGGTTCCAAAGGTAGACTGAGTAATGTTAGGTGGGCTAATCCCTTAATAAGGATCACAGCCTACAGCTGGTGAGTTGCGCAGGATCAAGGGGTGATTTGGCACCCAGTCATGTGCCTTTTCCCTTTACCGTGGGAGTGGTGGTGAATAGCGAAATGCTTATTGAGCCTGAGTGGGCCGCTGGATAAACGCCATCCGCTATGACAACCTCCTCAACTGTGCCGACCCCAAAGAACGGCGCGGCAAGGTGTTTGCGAAGGAGATCGTTTTCTTTGAAATAGTTTTCCGCCAAGAGGTGTATCCTGATGAGGCTCTCGTAGATCATCGCGCCCGCGACCTTGGCGCCCCTGGTTCTTATCATGGCTTCTTTTACGCCTCGATCAACGGATTCAAGCATTTCTTCTTCGGATGCCTCCATGAACCAGATGGTTGAACCCTCTTCAACTATGGCATTCGTTCGGAGGCCGCCCTTCTCGAGAGAAAGCGGGAGAAAAGCGCGAAACTTTCCGGGGAAATCGGGGTGGGCAATCGCGAGCTGATAACGGGGGAGAACCTCATCAGCGTAGGCAGTGTTGTAGAGCTCCTCAACCTTCACTCCTCTTTTGCCGAGTATCTCCTTGAGGGACCAATCAACGGGCTGGTCATCCAGTTCCTTTATCAGGTTGCCCTTTGTTAGGGTTACCCGGAGGGGACATATTGGGTGAAAGCCATGGCCCGTGCCCATCACAAGGGGGGTCTTTGAGAAAATGGCGAGCGCTATGAGGTGATCCGAATAGGTATCGCCCTCCCAGAAGACCGAAACAAAGCTGGGTTCGTTGACCTTGCCGAGGATGCCGGCGGATATAACGCCAAAGCTCTCCGAGAGTCGCGAGAGCTCAGAGAAAAGTGCCTCGCCAACGAGGGGATAGGAATTGGGCGCTATGATGTAAAGCCCAGCGTGCTCGTATCCGTCGGCCCTGGCCCTGGTTTCGGCATCGGATATGGCGCCAAGGGCAGAGGCGAGCGCCCTGTCGGTTCCCGAGACAAAGCCTCCTCCCATCCCAAGGGCAAACCTTGCATCAGCAAGGGAGAAAGCCGCGGTCATGACCCCACGGCCCGCCACAATATCCTCGTTAAAAAGCCCTCCGGGAGCCTCCGCACCAATCACGGGCACGGACATAACCTCTTTCACCCCGGTGAGAACGGATTTGTAGTCATATTGGCCAGCTATGAAACACATGACGAAACCGGGCTGTTTATTACCCAGCTTCTCCTGGGCTTCCCTCGCGGCCTCAACCCCAGCCAGGAAAGGCTTTTCGGCCGAGGAGTATCCGGTTCCGATCCACCTCTCTATTCCACCCTCTGTACCCGTTTTGACCCTCCGGTCCCGGGCCTCGGCTGGCCCTCTCTCTAACCTCTTCCAGAAACCATCCGTGAGAAAAATAATCTCACCTCCTCTTCGGCCTCAAATGATAAAGCCCACAGGAGAACGCGCGCAAATTAGGGATCAGCGACGGTTTTAGGCTATGACTCGTGGATCACCACAACCCAATCAATCCTGGCAATGGCCTTCAGGTGCGCGGAAACCGAGCAGTATTTTTCCATGGATAACGAGGCCGCTCGCTCGTATTTCTCTCTGTCGGATTCCTGGCCGACGAAGTGGTATTCAAGCCTTATGGCCTTATAGACCCTGGGGTGCTCCCCTGCCCTCTCGCCATCCAGCTCAATCCAGAAGTCAGAGAACCGGACGCCCATTTTACCCAGGAGGGAAACCATGTCCATTCCAGTGCACGCGCCAGCGCACGCCAGGAGGGTCTCCATCGGGGTGGGACCTGTCCCCCCCTGATCCGGACTGGCATCAAAGCTAAAGGTGCGGCCAGGGGGGCCCTGCGCGACAAACCTCATGCCGGACTCATGCGAAAGCCTTATTTTCACAGTGAAATTATAGGGTATTAGTCAGGCCAGGGACAAACCGGGATTTTTCAGGGGTTTCATCCTATTTTCCCCCTCAAAAACCGAAGAACCCCGACTATTCCTCAAAGCTCCTCTCTTTGGACATGAGCATGGAGAGGGTCTTCTCAAGGAGGGATTTTAGCTCCGCGGCCTTCGGATGGCCTCCGACAACGCTTGCCTCGTCAAGAACACCCATAGCAAAATCAAAATCCCCGCTCATAACCAGTGAACAGGCGAGATGGTAGTTGACCCTGGGGGAGAGGTTGGGGTCTCGGCGCATCGCTTCTATGTATCTGCGGGCCGCGTCCTTGTATTTTCCTTGCGCATAATAGACCTCCGCGAGAAAGAGGTGCGCCGCAGAAAGCGTTGGATCAAGGGCCAAAACCTGGGTCGCAAGGTTCTCTGCCTGGTCAAACTCCTCCATGTCAAAACGTTCCCAAGCGGAAAGGAGGAGCCTGTGAACCATGGGAAACACATCCTTTGGGGTTGTCTCCCGCTCTTCCACTTCAAGGACACCCTTCTCAAGAAGGGAAACAATGGCCTTGGCGACCTCAAAGGTGCTCTCCGGAAACTGATCCGCTATCTCACGGACAGACCTTACACCATCAACAGAAGCCAGAACCCGCCACTCGGAAGGGGAAAATGAGAGGGGACCATCGGGCAGGGTCTCCGGGTATTTCGGGACAACCTCAAAGGAGGGCAGTTTGGAGGAAACCATCTCCCACTCGTCAATGTACCTCGCGCCCTGGACGAGGAGCTCAAGGGAATCCACCTCCACCAGGTCAAGGGCCTCCGGAACCTCCATCTCTTTGAAAATGAATTTGCCGTTGCGCCAGCGGAGCAACTCGCCCATCCTCTCCTCTGTTAGTCGTTTCGCGTGCCGAGCGACCTCAACTCTAGCGGGGTTATCCGACTCCAGTATCTCAACGAGGAGGTTGAGCTCTGAACCATCAGGCTCCTGCGGCGCTGGAATCTGATAGCCCATCAGGGAGAGGACATCCGAGAGGGACTTCCCGTATCTGAACGAAATGAATTTTACCTGGCCTGACCTCATGAACAGGTCCCCCCTGTCCCCTATCTCATCCTCAATTGAAAGATGGCCTCTCTCCACTATGAGGATGCCGGTCTTCTTGTTCATGAGGAGTATCTGAAGAAGGTCCATCAAAGGCAGTTCGGCAAGCTCACCTCTCAAGGGCATCTCTGGAACCTCCTTGCCTTGAAACCTCGGATTTCAGGTATGTCCTGAGGTTTTCCAGCTGGACAATGTTTTGTCTGGCCTTCCAGGCCAGGACCTGATCGTATGCGAGACTCTCTACCTCTTTCCAGTTCTTTATAGCGGCTTGATACTGACCCCTTATGGCGGCCATGAGGCCCATGAGATAGAGCACCCTTGCCCTGTCAACCCCGTTTTTCAAGGCCTCATCAAGGCATGCCGCGGCCTCATCGTAGCGCTCCCCGAGAAAGGCCATCTCACCCATGAAAAGGTGACCCCTGGGGTCTCTCAGAGATAAGAGGCTTTTGGCTATCTTTTGAACCTCGTCCCCCTTACCCGCGGACATCAGCAGTTCGCCAACCCAGAAAAGGGCCTCATGGTTATCGTTTTCCAGGAGAAGGGATTTCTTGAGAAACATCTCTGCCTCCCTGGGTCTCCTGAGCCGGATCAATATCCTCCCTGCCCAGGCCCAGAGGCCCGGGTCCTCCCTCTCTTCCCTGAGCATGTGAAGGATATGCTTGAGGGCCATGGGCCAGTTGCCAAGCCATTCCTCTGAGAGAGCCAAGAAAACCCTGTCCTCTCTGGTGGGCCTGGTTATCGCCGAGAAATACTCCCTTGCCTCCCTAAAACGCCCTGACCTGAAATACACGAGCGCCTTCACCCTCAGGAGGCTCTGATCAAACGGGACTTCCTTGAGAAGCTCGTCAACAATGGCAAGGACATCCTTGTGTTTTCCCCTGTCAAGCAACTTGGCAAGGATTTCCTCAAGCCTGCCGGATTCAAGAATCTCGGCTATTGGAGGGAGCGATTCCTTGACCTCAATTGGTATATCAAAGGACAAGCCACGAAAAGCCAGGAAAAGATTGTCACGCTTGTAGTAGTGGCGTATGGCCCTTGCCTGACGCATGAATTCAAAGAACCGGGCGAAGTTCTTTTTCCTGAAGAATATAGAACCCAACCCAATCAGGGCATCGCCGTAGCCGGGATCTATCCTGATCGCGTTCAGGAGCGCAGTCTCCGCACCATCATCGTCTCCACGGGCGGTTTTTATATCCGCGAGGAGGTCGTAGTAATGGACGGTCTCGCCCCTCACCTGCCTGAACTCCTCAAGTGCCCTCTCGGCTGCCGGAATGTCTCCGGACTTGAAAAGTATGTAGGCCCTGTCATAGAGTGCCGCGGGGAGGCCGAGGGCCTTTTCCAGGCAAGCGAGAGCAAGCCCGCAGTCACCCTTTATTACATATGCCAGGACACCGTGATTGAGGCAGGCGAACTCATCCCCGGTCTCGGAAGCCAGGCTGGCCACCTCCAGGGCCGGTTCGTAACGACCCATGAAATAGGAGTTAAGGGCCCTGAGGACCAAGGCCTCGGTATTGGGATGGGCTATGCTGTTCAGAAGGAGGGTGCTCGTAGCATACTGGCCTTCAAGGAAATAGAGCAGAGCCTCGGCCATCAAAGCCTTTTGTTGCTCGTGTGGGCCGGAAGCGAATTTTTTCGCTTTGCCTATCTCCCTCTCCGCATCCTGAAAAAGCCCCTTGCCAAGATATGCCTGCGCGAGCTCAAGCCTTGATTGGAAGGGGTCTGCCCCGACCTCCGGTTCGGTCTCGTCATCTGGCTCGGTTTCTATGGTGAGCAGTTCCTCGGCCTCAGTCAGCTTCGGGTTAATGACGGATGCTTTCTCAACACACTCAAGGGCCTGGTCAAGCATTCCTTTTTCGCCATAGACAAAGGAAAGGAGGTAATAGGTCTCAGCGGAGTCCGGCTCAAGATCCCTGGCCTTCTCAAGCTCCTGCAGGGCAAGGTCAAGTTGCTGGGTGTTGTAATGGACTTCTCCCAACAACCTGTATGCCTCCGCGGAATCCGGGGCTTTTTCCACTGCCCTCTTCAACAAACCCTCCGCGCCGTGATAATCCCTGCGCTTCCTGAGAATGCGGGCCGCGCCGATGAGAGCTTTCAGATCATCGGGCCTGGTGCTGAGAACCGCCATGAACTCCGCAAGGGCCTCGGTATCCCTGCCCATGTTTGAAAGCGCCTCAGCCGCGGCCAAATGCCTCGCTGCTGCATCCGGATATTCCTGCGCCCCTCCGAGGTAATACTCCAGGACATCATCCTTTCGGCCTATCCTGCGCAAAACAGCCTCAAGGTTCCGTCTCGCGGATTCAAAGTTGGGGTCTATGGCCAGGGCCTTTTCCAGCTCCTCCACCGCGTCCTCATGGTAGCCCTTATTGAACATTATCACAGCTATATTATTGTGAGAGTGGGGATCCTGTGGATCGAGCCGCATGGCCAGCTCCCGCAGAAACTCCTGTTCGTTCCTCATCTGAGCATGTCCTCCAGTTTTTCGGCCACCAGACCAACCGAGGCGGCCTTCGGCACGAAAATCATCTCCCACCTGCTGAGGGATTCAACGGTCATCTCAATCTCTATGCCTATGAAAATGGAATCGTATTCGCCTATACGGCCTATGAAATCAGCGATAACATCCGAATGAGGCCCCCTCTTCATCCTTGGTATGGACTGAAACGCGACCATGTCCATCATGTTGGCCATTGCGGAGAGAAACGCGCCGGAAACTATGTGGGCAGTCTCCCCAAGTCCGGAAATCAGCATCTCCTCGGATGTAAGGCTGCTTTCGCCGGGCCAGAGCATCCTGAGTATGGACTGACCGTCCTTCTCGGAAACCGTCACCAGAACCCAGCCCTCCATGTCGCCCATTATTCTGAATGTGAAACCGAATACCGGCGTCTTGTCCCCATCAAAGGCTTCCAAGGCCTCCTGGAGTGCCCCGTGCCAGACACGTGGAACCGCGAGGCTGACTTTTTTGCCGAGAAGGAGCGACAGCGCGCTCGCGCCGTGGCCAGCACCGATGTTTATGACCTCCCTGAGGCCATCCAACAGGTCATCCCTCATCATGTTGAACCGCCTTTAGATTTAGCATGTTCACGGGTGTAAAGACCACATATGGAAAATATCGGCCTTAAATCAGGCTGCATCCTACACCTGATCGGGATCAGCTCGGCAAGCTCCGGGGTTTTCACTATGTCTCCTTCAGCACCCTTCCTATAACCTCAAGGACAACCGAAGGGTGGAAGGGCTTGACGACAAAGTCCTTGGCGCCAGCGCTCATTGCCTCGGAGACGAGGCTTTGCTGGCCCATTGCTGATACTACGACTATTCTGGCCTTTGGATCGCTGGAGACTATTCCCCTTATGGCGTCAATCCCGGACATGTCTGGCATCACCAGATCCATCGTGACGAGATCCGGCTTCAACTTCTGATAGAGCGAGATGGCCTCTGAGCCTGTCTCTGCCTCGCCAACCACCTCGTAGCCGCCCTCCTCAAGTATCTTTGCCAGGAGCTTGCGCATAAACTTAGCGTCATCGGCCAAAAGGATACGATTCCTCATCTGAGTAAATATTATACCGAAAGGGCGCGTTTTACTGCAAGGCCGCGCGTCTTCGCCTCACTCCTTAAATTTCCAATTTCAATCCCACAAGATCAACGCGGCCCCGAATCTCCATACCCTACCGCGCCACCTGTTCCCAAAGAAACAAAGGGTGTCCCCGGTCAGGTTCTCCAGAGAGATATAGGCCCTCACGGCCCTGTAAAAGGTCAGGTCAAGCCGGGCCTCGCTCCATAAACCAGGGAGTGGCTCGCCGTAATAATGTCCGGATAAAGAGGGAGTGGCAACCAGGTCTCCGTTGAGAAGGGCTACCCTGAAGCCGAGAAGGCCCCGTGCCTGCCAGTAGAACTGCTCCGGCGCTGGGACCGAAAACCAGGTTAGCTGGCCAGCCGAGCCAACCACCAGTGGCCCGAATACCCAGGAGCCGGACAACCCGCCCGTCAGTCTTGCCCCGCGGCCGAGGCCGGTTATGCCGCCAGAATCGCTGGTGTAGCCGTAAAGCCAATCGCCCCAGCCAGCATCGGCCCTGGCCACCAGGCCGTAGCCGGTCAGCTCTCCGGAAAGATACATCTCAGATAAGGGCCCCTGAAGTCCAGGCATGAAAGCCGGGTCAGGAATATCGGTCCGGTAGCCGGCCTCAAGCGCGGCGAGCGAACCGGAAAACCTCGCGCCGACAACAGGTCCAGAACCGGAATCAGCCAGGAGCCAACCGGCCCAGGCAGAAAAGGCGGCAGAACTCCACGAAAAGCGGGGTAACCAGAGTCCAGCGAACCGGCCTTGCCATCTCAACTCCTCGCGGGAGAGGCCGAGCGAAAACCCCCTCGCTTTAAAGGCACCGGATAACCCTCCAGAGCTGTATGGGCCAAAGGAGCTTCTCCAAGCGACGAATCCGGCTGGGCCAAAGCCAATTCCAGACCTGATGTGCAGATACGAGAGGGAATCGCGGCTGGCCGAGAGCACGAGGCCATCCAGGTCCATTCCCTTGATAGAACCGGAAGCGGCGAGGAGACCCTGGTGGCTGACCTTCTGCTCGCCCAGGACACCGAATTCGTTGTAGTCAAATGTGCCAAGAACCCTTCCTGTCGGGCCGAGGCCCCTGGCAAACAAGGCGCCAAACCGTGAGAAACCCCACGCGCCCGCCTGCTCCGAGTAGGCGGTGGTCATGGGCTTGTCAGCCTGTGGATACCTGAGCGAGAGGCCCCTTCCTGCAATCAGGAACGGCGTTGAGTGGAACATGGTCGGGTCATTGGCAAAACGAAGAGGTATCCCGTCCAGGTCAAGGGGATAACGATAGAAGAGGAATCCGGGGCCAGCGGCCGGATGAGCGGTGTAGATGGGAATCTGCCATAGGGAATCCGAGAGGAGTCCGGGAAATTCCAGATGAACAAAAAGGAGGGTCAAGAACACAGCGAGAGCTTAATGTCCAATGGTTTTCGGGTTCAACTTGTTGAGCAAACGCGGTTCTCCAACTGAGAAGAAACCCCAGAAAAATTTTGGTTTGTCCATATCCGAAAGCCTCATCATAGCTAGAAGAGAACCCTGAGGTAACTCCCTCACAGTGGGATTTTTCAGGGGATCCCCCCTATTAGAACCCTGTTCTCTTGGACAAAGCGCTCCTCGCTCAAACCATTAAGTTATTATTACTTTATCAGGGGTCTCATGAGAACAGATTCTACGGGTAAATCCTCTCCCCCATTTTTTCCGGATGATTGTCGTAGATCTCCTCTATGGTAAAGATATAGACAGGGGTCTTGCTCCAGTCCTTCCTGAGGCCGTGGAACACATCGTGAAGCCCGTTGACGAACCTGAAGAAGGGGCCGTCATGGTAACACTCCGCCCTGCACCTGAGCTCATAGGTCACCGAAGGAGGCTCATAGAAAAGCAAGGTGGTTGGGCCGCCTCCCCTCAGGTTCTGGTAGGTGTGCCGGCGGGCCAGCTCTATGGTTGAAATCCGCATGGGATCAATACGCTCTTGGACGTATATCTCGGAAAGAAGGAAACCCGATGAGCTCCTGGGAGCAGGCCTGGGGTGCTCATTCAGATAAGCCTCTATCTTCTCAAGGGTCTCCGGGAGAAACTCCTCCCTGTGAACAACACCAACGCCCTTGATGGAGGCGTTGAGGCCACCAGGGCCGGCCGAGACTATGGCCGGGGTATGCCTGGTGAAACCGACCAGGGTATCCTTCTGGGTCAGTCGCCCCTCTGCCATTCGGACAATTAGTTCCCTGCGCTCAGTGAAAAACCAATTGAAAAATTCGTCCATATCATTTCGGTCCCTGGAGGATCACTGGCCTCCGGTTCATCATAATCAATCGGCCTTGAAAAGGCCAGCATGGCCGTTTATGGTAAGGTAATAGACCCCGCGCGCGCCAAACCTGGGCATCAGCCTGTCATGTCTGCCGGGAAGCCTGACCGACGATCCGGAGGCAAGGTCAAGGATGTATATTTCCGAGGAGAGGATCTGGTGGCCATCATCCCTTGAGACCTGATAGACAATCTGGAGGCCATCAGGAGACCAGGAAGGAGCCTCCCCTGGCGAGATGAGCCTGGGTTCAGCCGATCCGGCGTCCCACAGCCAGAAACCCGGCCCAGCCCTGCAAACCAAGAGACGGTTCCCATCTGGAGACCACTGAGGCGCGAAAAGCGCGAGTCCCTCCGGGTCAGAGAAAAGGGTGTCGGTCTTGCCGGTTGAGGGGTTGAAACTGAGGAGGGACTTGCCCTCAATGTCAGTGTATGAGACCTCGCGGGTCAGTGGGTTTGGGGATACTGTGGCAACCAAATAGAAGCCGGGGAACCTCTCTTCACCAATGAATAGAAAGCCATCGCCGGTAAAGACCAGATCAGCGCCGAGCCAGACCGGGTAGCCGGGGTGAGCGAAACGCTGGCTAGACCAGGTTATCGTGCCTTTGGTCGCGATGGTGATCCTATCGTTCCTTACGAAAGCGAGGGCCGAACCATCCGGCGACCAGGAGACTCCCCAGGCCAGGACGCTGTCCGCTATCCTCTGGACATTGGTATCGCCTGATCGTATATATAGCACGCCCTCGCGCGTCACTGCCGCGACGAGATCACCCGAGGGACAAGGGGCCAGAAAAGCTATGTCGTCAGAGAAGGGCAAAAGGCTATCCGCGCCCACCAGCAAAAGGAGTAGCATGAATCACTCCAGGGTGTATCCCCTCGTGTAGGTAAGGGTCATCCCCAGCCTGATGTAGGCCAAGGTATTGGTGTATCTGACATAGTCGTAGCCGAGTCCGAGGTTCTCGTCTATATCATACTGGGCTTCTGTCAGGTTGATCTCAGTCATGGCCCAGAAATCCAGCCAGGACCAAGGCTTGACCTTGAGGCCTAGGTTGAGCTCCATCTCTGGAACCAGCGCGTCCGAGGCCACATCGTTGGCATCCGTATAGGAACAGGAATAAAAGCCAATGTAGCCACCAACCCAGGGAAGGAGGCCACGGTTTGGGCTGTTGAACCTGTCGGTTTCAAGGAAAAGCTTGCCCT
Source organism: Caldifarciminota bacterium (assembly GCA_049969615.1). Lineage (GTDB taxonomy): Bacteria > Hydrothermota > Hydrothermia > JBDRYB01 > JBDRYB01 > JBDRYB01. The sequence goes on along the minus strand of JBMFOM010000002.1, from coordinate 38,061 downwards.
CCAGGCCAAATGAGTTTCCGGTCACCTCGTTATCCACATTCAAATAGCTCTGTATGAGACCGACCTTGGTGCTGTTGAATCTCTCGTATCTGATGTCAAAACCGAGGTAGGTGTTGGTCTGGGGGTTGAGGAACCTCTTGATCATTATGTAAAGCGAGGTCTTGGTAGAGGGGTCATAGACCACATCATCCTTGGTGGCCCAATTATGGAGGGGAATCTGCTCATACATTATCTCCGCGCCCCATTCGTTCCGCCTGAAGCCACCGAGCGCGCCCCAGTTCAGGCCCATGGCGTTCCAGCGATTCCAGGAGCCTCCGTGGAACTCATCGCGGCTGGAATAGACGATCTGCCTGCTCCAGTAGGAACCATTGCCCCAGCCAGACAAGTAGAAACGGGTCACATCCATGCTTTCTTCCCAGAAGGGCAAGACGGAGAAAATAAAGAGCGACATCATCATCTCTTACATGCCTCCTATACGCGCGCAATTATAAACCATCGGCTCTGGCTGGTTCAAGGGGCCGCGATCCTTCTCAAATGGTCTTATAGCCCAGATTGAATAAGGCTAAGGGGCGCGCTCGCGCTTGAACGGGGTCATGGCCAAGGGAGATAATCTGGGCGCGTAAATGAAATCAAAAAATCTCCTGCGCTGGCAGGCCGTCATTCTGGTCGTGCTCTGGGTAATCCTCAACATGCTGTGCCTAGAGACCTGGCCTAACCTGATGGCCTTCGGAGATGAGGCCTGGTTCTCGGATGTGGCCTGGAATCTGGCGCGGGGGTTCAGGCTCGCGAACACCATGTTTCCCTTCACCCCGCTGGAGAAGGGCTTGGGCCTCGTGGCTGAAACGTTTTACTATGCGCCTCTGGCCCTGATCTTCAAGCTGGCCGGGGTCGGGCTTTTTCAGGCGAGGTTCCTGTCCGCGGTGGCCGCGGCGGCAAGCATACTGATCCTGGCTTACCGAATGGAGGAAACCCAAGCCTGGATTGCCATCGCATTCTCGCCATCGCTCCTCATCGCCGCGCACACCGCTAGGCCCGAGGCATTGGGCATCATGGTCCTCATGGTATATCTGCTCTTGGTAATCTCGGATAAGTGGGTGCCGGTGGGCATCCTGGGGGGGCTATCTTTTCTCGTCTCGCCAGTGGTTGGCCTCTGGACATCCGGAGCATTCTTTGCCTGGCTCATGCTATCCAGGGGGTGGAAGCGCAGGCTCGGGGCCGCGGGGTTTTTCGCGCTGTCGTTTGCGGCCGGACTGGGGCTAAACGCTCTTCTGGGGGGGGCGAGGATCATATCATACCAGGGATACACGGACTACTATGTGCCCCTGCTCTACGATCAGAATCCCCTTTTCCTTTTCAAGGCCATAGCAAAGAAAACCTACTGGTTTCAACTTATCCGTTTCAGGGATCCGGTCATAACACTGCTCATAGCCATTGCTATGATCTCAGTGGCAATCAGGAGGTTCCGACTTCCCAGGGAGGAGCGAATGGCCTGGGCCTCCGGGGCATTTGGCATAATACTGATTGGCCTCGGCATTTCAAGGACACCAGATTACTACTTCGTCTATCTTTTGGTCCCGGCCGCGGTAGCCTGCGGCCTTGGCCTCAGAAAGCTGAGGCGCGGCTATGGCCTGGTGGTATTCGGCCTCGTTGGCCTGGCCGGCCTCGGAAAGGCACTCCTCAACGCGAGGGCATTGCCGCGTTCTCAGCCGCCCGCAAACATAACCGAGCTCAGGGGGCACATTCCTGATGACGCCGGAGTAATAGGCCCGGCAAACCTTTGGTATATCCTATATGACAAGAGATTGATAGTTCCGCTGTTTGGCGACCTGACGAGAGACAAGAACGAGTTCCTCGCCCGGTTGGATTCCCTCTCGCCGGGTTTCGTGATACTCACGGACAGGGATAGCTCTGGCTGGATGTGGGAGCTGGCCTCGGAGGGGAATCCCGTTTGCCGGATGCCGTTCAGTGGATACATCATCAACACCAAAACCAGATGCCCTGAACCCGTAAGGGAGATCGCGCTCTATCGGCTAAAACCTGCGGAATCCGGGGCCGGCCGGAACAAAGCAGGAGACCGCTGATTCAACCCAAGGCAGGACTGCCTTCGCGCCGACGCCCATGCCAAGAGGGACGCTATCCGAAACCGAAAGCCCCTGCACCAGATACAACCAGTTCTCTTCAGTGTTTGACCAGCGTGTCAACCAGAGGCCGTTGGGTTCCGCGGCAAGGCCCATTATGCCCTGGCCAAGGACGAGGCTGTCCATGAGGGTCATGCTCGGAATGCCGTAGGTCAGTAAAACGCCATCCCAACCAACCGCGTATCCCCAATCCCCGAGTATCGCAATGGCACCAGGGCTGTGGCCCGTTAGAATCACTGAATCAACGGCCGCGAGGTTCCAGGGATCAACGACAACCACGCTTCCCCAGCTTGAGCCGCCGTAGTCTGGATAATCGCCCGTGACGAGCACATGGAGCCTCCCCAGGTTGTCTGTCGCACAGAACTGGGGGTTTGTGCCCAGGGGAACCGAATCCATCTGGCCAGAACCGGGATCATAGCGATACAGGGAGCCAGGGCCAAAGCTATAGGTGGCGAGGTCATAGCCGGAGCAGACCACATATATCCTGCCGCCAAAGGCAAGGACACCCTCAGGTGCCTTGCCCACCCTAATGGAATCAACGATGGCATTGCCATCCAGGATGTAGAGCATATCCGAGGCAAAACCGGATACATACAGCCTCCCGTCCAGAAACGTTCCCGCATAGGGATTGGAACCAGGGGGCATGGGTATGGACGAGACGAGGGATGGGGGAACGGTGGGTTCGTAGACCATCACCGAAGGGGAGCCGGAAAAGCCTGAGTTGATGAGATAGAGGCGACCACCTCCAGAAAAGAGGAGATTTGGGGTCGCGCCGGCCGGAACCGGGCCAACCAGGCTATCCGAAAGGGGCAGATAAACCGCTATGGCCTCGGCCATGTCCTCAAGTATGTAGATTGAGTATGCCGAAATGCCCTCTGACTCATGATGACAGGCAAGGGCAAGGCATACCACGCTCGCGCTGATAAATCTTTTCATGTTTTTACCTCCGAGAGATTTCAACCCTGAAGCTCCTCCCCGAAAGGGGATAACCCGCTACCTGCTGTGGGGTCTGATCAAGCAGGTTAAGAACAGAAATCTCAGTGGCAAATTCCCTCGCGGAAAGGGAAAGCCCCGCATCCAGCATGAGAAAACCCGGAAGTTCCCTTATTCCGCCTGGCGTTGAGACCCTTGCTCCGGTGTAATCAAGCGAAAACCAGGCCGGCCCCACGAACAGGGCTAACCACCCGCGGACATCAGGAACATTTGCCAGGCGCCTGGTCTGCCAACGGACCGGGTTATAGGAAATGCCAGCCTCAAAGAGGCCCGTGTTTAAGGAAGCACCGAGTTCTGGGGAAAGAACACCCTGAAGGTTCGCTGGGGTCCATCTATCCCCTGGAATCCAGGCTATGTAGTCATCAACGAATCGTAGGGACGCCCAGGCCCTCGCGAGGCCGAAATCAAGGCCGAGCTCGCCGCCAAACATCCTCTCTGGACTAAGGAGGGGATTGCCAACCGAAAAACCGTCATCCGGCCACGCCAGGTCGTTCACAGCAGGGGGAACCGCGTCGTAGAACGCCACTGCCCTGACCGGGGAAAGATGCAGGCCGACCTCGGCCATGGGAAAAACGAGGGATGAGCGCGGCCCATCCCAGACAAGCGCACCAAACCGACAAAACCATTCTCTCCTGGCTAGGGCAACCAATGCCTTCACGCAATAGGAGCGTGCGCCAAGCGCAGAGGCGCGGGAGGCCTCAAGGATCAGGGGCCCGGCAGACCAGGAGAGGCCGAGGCTCGTGGAAACGGTCCGGGAGAACAGCGGGGCATCCGAATAAATCAAAGCTTCTCTGGTGCCAGATATGTTGAGGTGGCCAACGGAAAACGCGGCCAGGATGAGGGTATCTGAGAGCCGGGCAAGGGGGGTTGGGGAACCAATGGGGCCAGGGGATCCCCTTTCTGTGAGGCTCCCGACAAAGAGGGCCGAGAGGCTGTTGTTGCGGAATAGGCTAGCCAGAGCGACCTGAGCCTCATCGGCATTCGTCCTCACCGCGGGCCTGCTGAATTCATCCCGGTAAGAATAGCAGTTATCCGCACGCCTGAAAGAGAGGCCAAATAGGGCCGGCCCCGTTCGCGCGAATCCGGCCGCGCCCACCAGGCCGAATGCTCCGGCAAAAAGCCTAGCCTCCGAATCATCCGGGAGCCAGAGGGCCAGCTCTGGCCTTCCGGACAGGGTCGCGATGCCGCCAGCCAAAAGATGGAACGGGATCAAGGAGAGATCAACCGAGCCGGTGGCCGGAGAATTGACCTGAATGCCCTGAATGAGGACGCGGGTATGCCGGGATGGAAGGCCTGAGAGACCAGGAGTGATCATGCCTCCATAATCATATAAGCCCATGCGCCTAAGGGCGCGCTGGGGGGTATCCTCAAGAGCGAGGGTCTCGGCCCTGAGACCAGGGAAACAGGCCGTAGCAACAACCTCTGGTGCCTGATACACGGGCAGGGAATCCCCATCAGGGAGGCTGTCCGCTGTAACCAAGGCTATAAACAATATCCCCATAACCTGTTTATGGGGAGCCAGAGGGAAAGATAAACCCTATCTGCATTTGCCCCTTTCCCCGGAGGCTCCAGCAGGCCCCTTCTTACAGAAGCCTGATTTATCGGGCAAGGTTTTCCGGCTTCCGGCGGTGAACCTCTCGCCTTCCCAGGAGGGCGGCTTTCACCTATTATTTCATCCTCCCAGTGGCCTCATGAGAAGCCCTTTGCCGGTTACGGCTGCGGGGACAGCCCGGGATTTTCACCCGGTTCCCTTGAACCGCGACCTGGAAAATTATAACCCACTCCCTGCGCAGGATCAAACACTTGTTACCGCGTGAAATTCAAAACCTGTGGTCCTCCTCCGACAAATTAAGCAACGGAAACCCATGAAAAATTTCGGTTTGTCCCTGGTCATATCCGAGAGCCTCATCATAGCTGGAAGAGAATCCTGAATGAATGCCCTTGCGGCGGGATTTTTCAGGTGTTTCGCGTTCATAGACCCGGCACAAGTAACCTAGTCCCGAAATTTTGTCCCATGATCCCCGGGATCCCTTATCAGTAAACGAATTGAGAAAAATGAGGTGTCAAAGTTGGGTATTAGCTGGCCTGTCGGGCTAAAGCCCGACCCGGGAACGGGGAATTCTAGGGGCTAGCTCAGTATTGTTTTCCCAGCGTAGGCTTTAGCCTGCGACTTTATCAAGGGTCTCAGCAACTTGAATTCACATCCCCTTATGCCTTAATCTTATGGTTATGTTATGGGGATTGTTTTGTCTGGGAATACTAGGACAGCAGACTGGTGAATCCGGGGATAAAACCAATTTTCAGGCCGGAACCGAGATGGAGGAGGAGGTCATAGAGACCGGCGAATACAGGATAACCGACATGAAGATGCCCCTCCTTGACCCACCATTTAACGCCTTAGAAGCAGTCAACGCCTCCCTGGTTCAACAGGGTGCTCCGCAGGAGGTCCTCTCTGCGGCATCCTCTCTGTCCTCATGGGTAAGCGCGCTTGACACGACCGGCGCGTTGAAGATCGCTCAGTCAATAAGGGTCAAGGGTGATTACGCGAAGGCCGGCGAGTTCTTGGCCGCGGTGGCGGACTACGCTTTCGGGAGATACTGGTTATCAGCGAAGGACCTCAAGAGCTTCATCAACAAGAACCGCGGCTTTCCCCTGGGCAGGGAGGCAAGGGCACTGGCAGTCCTCTCATACCTATACTGGGGGCAGTACGCTGAGGGCCAGGCGGTTGGCTCTGTCTATGTGAGGGAGGGCGAGGAGGATGTTGAGAGGGGATTCTGGAACGGCTGGACAGTCTGGGCAACCGGCATGTGCAGTTATTTCAAGGGAGACTACGAGGTAGCGGAACGCTATTTTCTGGAGAACATAAGCCACAACACGGACTCAATCGTGGTGCTTTACTCACGGCTGGGCGCGGGCTGGTGCAACCTGCACGAGGCCAGGCCCGCTGACGCGAAAACCCAGCTGGAGATAGTGCTCATCTCATCTCCGGAGGGTTCTGACCTGGCGAAGTGCGCGGAGCTCGGCGTCGCAATAGCGATCTTCAACATGGGCAAATATGGGGAAGCCTACGCCATGCTCAATGAGATATATATGCCCCAGCCCAAAAACCCCTATCTGGCCGCGGAGATACTCTATCACAGGGGTTTCGTCTGCGAGGTGATGAGAAACTTCCCTGAGTCAGAGCACTCGTGGCGCAAGGTGATAGAGGACTACGGCAACATGGAAAAGGCCGCACCGGCCGCGTTTAGGCTCGGCGAGTCTTATGCGGCTGGAGGCGACAACGAGCACGCTATACTCATGCTTGAGTGGCTCATCAAACAGTTTCCTGATTATCCCAAAAACGACAGGGCAATCTACATGCTCGCTGAGATGTATTTCTCAATGAAGGAATACAGAAGCGCTCTCATAAAATTCAAGGAGTTTATAGCCCGGTTCCCATACAACCGGCTCGTGGATGATGTGAAGGGCCGGATGTCCCAGACTTATTACGCCATAGCCCTGGAGGATGAGGGAATCCTGCCTGAGTTTGAGAAGACGTTTCCAAACTCGCAGGAACTGGCTGAGGCATACTATTACTGGGCAGCAAAACACTATGAGGAGGGAGAGAAGCTCAACAGCCCTGCCGAATACGACACAGCCGCATCGCTTTTCTACAAGATGGCCACCCTGTTCCCGAAACACAGGAGGGCGCCGGACGCTCTGTTCTACGCGGGGCAGATATATTTCAACCAGAAGAAATACTCCTACGCGGCCAGCACCATGAAAAAGTTTGTGGAGTCTTATCCGGAAAACGAACACCAGTCCGAGGCCATCCAGCTGGTGGGTATATCCTATGTGATGCTAAATCAGCCCAAGGAGGCTATAAAAGTGTTGGAGGACCTTGACTCAAAATTATCGGAATCGGACATAAGCGAGAAAGCAGTAACCCTCCATTATCTCGGCATAGCCTATATCCAGATTGGGAATGTTGAAAAGGCATCAGAATGCCTGGATGAAGCCAGCCTTATCTACAGCAACTTGGGCAGAATGGAGGATGTTGAGGCAGTCAACGAACTCAAGAAGAGCCTACCTAAGTAGGGGCAGGTCTCTCTTGTGCTATCGCTTGGAAACCTTATCTGTTGCGTGCTTGTCCTAAAACCCCTTGAAAAATCTCGGTTTGTCCCTTTCCCTCAAGAGGGCCGCGCCGGCAACCAAAGCCGCTAGTGGCGCCCAAGCAACGCGAAACCTGGCCATTGAACCAGGGCCGGGGATTAGGATCAGGTAGGCCAGATAAAACAAGGGGATGAGAATCAAGGGATTTTTTCTGGCCCGCCAGAGACCAAAAGCAAGGGCAAGGTATATCACCAGCAAAAGGAGGGCCTGGGGTATCCATAGGATAAAGGGCCACCGCGCGTCATGCCAGAGGCCTGATAGCTCATGCCTGATGGCCCCGAACCCCCCTCCGGCAAGGCTCACATATATGTCAGAGTAGACCCACTTTCCCGTCAGTATATATGATGTGTTTATGGCAGGCATTAGGGTTCTGGGCAAGCCCTTAAGATAAACAACAGCATAGTCAGCCGGGTGCCGGAGAATGTAATCTGTTGAACGTCTGGCCATGAGCCGGGCCGCGAGCATGGGGTTTGAATCCGCCTCGGCCAATATGGCTCCCATTTCTTTTACAACCTCCGAATCCATCGTGAGAAAATCCTTGGCCTCAATCCGTCCCCTTGTTGGCGCGTAGTGGAACCTCATCAGGGTGTAACCTTGGATGCTCGTGAGCTCCGGGACCCCGAACTCAACGTAGTTTCTCAGACACCAGAGGCCTATCCCTCCCAGATAAATAGCGAGGGAGAGCACCGCGGAAAGGCCAGGCCGCCATGCCCTATGAATAAAATAAAATAAAGCCGTTCCAACAAATAACAGGGGAAAAAGATAGAGGGATGTTGGTTTTGTGAGGGTGGTAGCGGCCGAAACGAGACCCAGGGCCAGGCTGAGGGAAAAGGAGGGCCTGGCCTTCCAAGCGAGAAACAGAAGGAGGGATAACGCTATGAAAAATGCAAACAGGGTCTCGGCCATAATGCCAGAAGCCATGAGAAAGGACGAGGGCTCGCAAGCGAGGACAAGGCCTGCTAGGAATCCACCCTCCTGGCTCCAGAGCCTTTTTCCCACGAGAAATACCAGGGCCACGGTCGCGACCGAGAGAAGAATCTGGATGAGCGCGGCCGCGGCTTTTGAACAACCGGTTGGCCAATAAATGGCCGCTAGGAATCCGGGGTAGACCGGCGTTCTATCCGGATCCGGATCAGAGAGCGAGGCCGTTTCCGCGCAATCATAGGGATTGGGACAAACTATGTAGGAGACCATGGGCCAGGTGCTGTATGCCCCGTGCTGGGCGAGATTGGTGGCAATATAGTGATACTGGTAAGTATCGGTCCCCTCCTCTCCCCAAAGGTATCTCTCCGGGTGCGGGAGACCGAAAAACCACGGGACGAGCCTCAGGCCAAGGGCAACGATGATAACCAACCAGAACCGGAAATCCCTCAGCATCTCCAAAATTATAACCCACTTCCTGGGCAGGATCATGCATTTGGGCTAAAAGAGAACCCTGAGTGAATGCCCTTGCGGCGGGATTTTTCAGGGGCCTCTTAGAACCCTGTTCCCTCGGGCAAAGTGCTCCTAGCTCAAACAAGCAAGTTATTGCTAATTTATCAGGGGTCTCAATAATTCAAGGCTTTCAACCTGCCGCAAAACCTGGACCCTAAGGCCAAGAGGCGTAAGCCTGGCCGGGTTGCTCAGGGTGTCATGCCCTATACTGGTAAGCTTCTAGCTTATATATTAAGATCTTCTTACCAGTATAGAGGGTGACAAAATGATCTGCCTTATGGATAGAGAATGACCTTTCCTGTTTCGCCCCTTTCCATGAGCTCAAAGCCCTTCTGAAACTCCTCAAGCCTGAACTCGTGGGTTATGGCCGGCGACGGGTCAATCCGGCCAGACGATAGGAAGTGAGAGACCTTGAACCAGGTGGGAAACATCTTTCTGCCCGTTATACCATAGACCCTGATGCCCTTGAAGATTATCTCGTTGTTCAGGTCCATTGTCACTGGGCCATCGGGCAGGCCGAGGAGCGAGGCTCTTCCGCCCGGAACAAGGCAGGCAAATCCCTGATGAATTGCGGTCTCGTTGCCGGAGAGCTCAAGCAGAACCTCAACCCCAAGGCCGCCGGTCCCTTTCTTGACCACCTCAACCACATCCTCGGTCCTAGGGTCAATGACAACATCCGCGCCGAGCTCCAGGGCCTTTTTCCTTCGGAACTCAACCGGCTCGGACACGAAGATCTTGGTGGCGCCGGACGCCCTCGCGACCGCAACGGTCAAAAGTCCCAAGGGGCCAGCGCCGGTCACGAGAACGGTTCTGCCGGCTATGTCCTCCGCCAGGACCGTGTCCGTCGCGTTGCCGAGGGGTTCCTGTATGGAGGCCCAGGCGGGGGGAAGATCGGGTGGATTAACCCAAGCGTCAACCTCCGGAACAACAGCGTATTCAGCGAACACGCCGTCCATATCAACCCCAAAGATCTTCATGTTCAAGCATATGTGCATGTTGCCCGTAAGGCACTCATAACAATGACCGCAGGGAACATGGGTCTCCGCTGATATGAAGTCCCCGACCTTAATGTGTTTCACTCCAGGTCCGAGCTCAATGACCTCTCCCGCGACCTCGTGGCCCATTATCTGGGGGAGTAATTTCTTGAGGCGCTTGTCCGCCCAGTCGTTCCACTGGTATATGTGGAGGTCTGTTCCGCAAATTGAGGTAGCCTTCACCTTGATGAGAACCTGGCCCTCTCCGGGCTTCGGCACAGGAACATCCAGGAGTTCTGCCCCTCGCTGGGGCTTTGTCTTCACAATGGCTTTCATAGGGAATATTATTATAAACCCATTTCTTGCCCAGGATCATGTATTTGAGTATCTGGGGACCCCTGATAAAGTAGCGATAACTTACTGGTTTGGGGGAGGAGCACTTTATCCAAGGGAAACGGTCCGGTTCCGGGGAACCCGCGCCTCGGTCCGGCCGGGAACATTTCTTCGGATCGCTGGGTCAAAAGGGTTAAAGATGGCCAGAAGCAGTTTTTTGAAACCCGCCTCCTGCGCAGTCTTTCAAGCGATCATCTCAGTGGTTTCGGGTCGGCCGCAAACCAAAACCTGCGCTAGGGATAAGACGGGGCGCCGTTCCCTCCGTCCCCGTCTCTCAGCTCGGGCTTTAGCCCGACAGACCGACACATACAATCCACACAGGGAGAAGGTTTCGGATTCACAGAGAAAATGGATTGAGCCAGGGACGCGCGAGGGGTTGATCCTTGACCATGTATATACTTTATACTTTGGGCCAAACTAAAAACCATGAAGGAGGAACAGGATGTTAAGTAGCATAGCACTGACCGTGGCCGTGGCCTATCCTTCGGCATTCGGGCCATCTGGATACTATGATGTGGTGTCGCCGTTCGTGATGGAGCGGTTTGAGAACCGAGCTTCCCTGACGGTGGGCGCCTACCTGGGATACATAGAGGGAACCTTCTGGCAGTATGAGAACCGCTGGGGCGAGTCCGAGGTTGAGGATTTTGCCTACGGAAGGGTTGGCGTATGTTATACCCCATCCAACTGGTTTGAGATATTCTCACTACTCAGGGGAATAGAGTGGTGGCCAGGAGCCGGTTCGGAAAGCATAGGGGGATTCTCGGACGCGGACATAGGCATGAAGATAAGGCTCTTCAAGGCCGGAATGCTCACAACCGGCATAATGGGTGTCGTGACCCTGCCGTCGGGTGAGCGTCAGACCGCGCCCATCATCATAGGCGGTGACAGCCTGGGAACCTATGTGATAACCGACAGCCAGCTCATATATGGCGGTTCTTTCCTGGCCGAGCTTGACTTCGGCAAGCTCCACGACCTGACCGCCTTCCGCATAGCCCTGAACGCCGGCTACTACACTGGCGGTGGCTATGTGCCCGCGGGCCGCATACCAGAGCGCGAGGACCCGCTCAGGATGGGGATGGCTTTCGTCCTATCTTCCCGCTACATGGATTACATCGTTGAGGCCAAGTATTTCGGTGGGACAGACATGAAGGACAAGGCCTTCATAACTCCCGCTTTCCGGTTCAGGCCATTTGAGGGCATCGGCCTTTCCCTTCTCGGCGGCATCAACCTGAACACCACCTATTACATTCCCGAGAACCACTATGAGTGGAACTACGATGTGGTCGCTGGCGTGGGCCTCATAACCCCCCTGTTCAAGACCGAGGAGCTCATGCCAGGCGGCGGCGTGATGGGCAAGGTGTTTGATTCAAGGACAAAAGAACCTCTCAAGGCCCAGGTCAAGGTCGTTGAGGCCAACATGACCCTTGAGTCCGACACCAACGGAATAGTCCGGATAAAGCACTTGCCAGAGGGCGTCTATACCCTGGTCGCGGAGAAAGACGGCTACAGGAAGACCTACTCCCTCGTCAACATCAAGCGCAGGTCCCAGAACATGGTGGAGCTAGCCATGGATCCGGCCGCTGTGCTCATAAAGGGAATAGTCATAGACTCCCTGACCTCCGGCGTTGTTGAGGGTGCGAAGGTGGCTTTCGCTGGCCCGGAGAGCAAAGAGGTGACATCCGGCTCCGCGGAGTTTGAGATCAGCCTCAAGCCCGGCGCATACTGGGTCTCCGCCTCCAAGGAAGGCTATTTCACGAAATACATGGATGTTGCCCTCTACGAGCCGAAGTTCGTGAAGATAGTCATCGGCAGGCCCATGGTGCGTGAGCCCAAGCTCATAGAGACCGTGAACTTCGCGACCGCGAGCGCTGTCCTGGCGTCAGGCGACAAGGCCAAGCTGGACAAGGTCGGCAAGATCCTCAAGGATGACCCCGCGTCCATCATAGTGATAACGGGCCACACGGACAAGCACGGCTCGGTGTTCTACAACGAGCTCCTCTCCGAGAAGCGAGCCAAGGCCGTCAAGGACTACCTCGCTTCCAAGTATGATATACCCGACGAGAGGATAAGGATAGATTGGTATTCCGAGTTCCAGAAGGCGGGCAGTTCTGACTCCGGCAACCGCAGGGTTGAGATATACCTCCTCCAGCCAGTTGAGGCCGAGAAAGGCAAACCCGAGGAGAAGCCAAAAGAGGGTACCGGACAGGAGAAACCCAAGGAAGGCGGAAACTAGCAATTTCTCCGAAAAACAGGGCCGGTCGGAAGGCCGGCTCTTTTATTCTGGGCGAACGGCGTGCCTTGCGGGGGAATCTCTGTGGGAGTAACATCTAGACCCTTACCCCAATAACCCTTTCCCTGAGCAAAACCACCGCGCCGGCCTTGACGCCCCTGGGCCTAATCACATATCGCTTTTCTGTACAGGAGACGAAACCCTTTCCGCCAGGCCCGGCCCTGGAGTGTTCAAGCGCGAGACGGGCCGCGAACAGGATGTCCTCCTCCGGGACATCGCGGCCGTGTGTCCTAAGGATTACATGCGCTCCGGGGGAATCCTTCACATGGAAAAAAAGGTCGTGGGGCCTGGCTATCTCAAAGGTTATTATGTAGTTGCTCTTGGCTGATTTTCCGACCAGGACGGTAAAACCGGATGGGGTTTTAAATTCCAGCCACGGCGGGCCGGGAGGCTCTGGCTCGGCTCCCTCTGCCGGTGTAGGCCCAAGCTGTGGCACGCCCTCGGCAAGGAGTTTCCTCAGTTTAGCGGCCCCGCGTTTTGCCCTCTTGTATCTTTCAAAGTAGCGTTCAGCGTTCTGGCCAGGGCTCAGCTTTGGGTTAAGGGGAATCGTGATGCCGCCAGCCACGATCTCCGAGGCGCCGTGGGTTATCCTGTGGAGGTTGGCCATGATGGCCTGGCCCATAGCGTAAAACCTGTCGGCCCTCTCCTCCTCCTCAGCAAGCCTCTTCTCAAGCATTCTGCGCCTTTTATCCCCGGCGTCATCCGTGGAGGTTCCGGCATTTGCAGGCGCCGTGAGCCTGAAGAACGCGTCCACGGCCTCGGAGTAATTGGGAAACTCAAGGGCCTCAGCGTCCACGGCGTGCTCCACCGGCGCTGGGAACACGGGTTCGCCATCCCTCAGATAAAGCTTTGGAGAAGGGGATGATGTGGCCCCTGAGAGATAAGCCATGAGAGCTTTATGGGGCAAAAGCCTGCTGTTCTTTATCTCGCAAGCAACATGCGGCGCATATTTATCAAGGTAATCAAGGAGCTCCTGGCCCTCAAGGCTGAGGGCATTCCTTTGCTTTGGCGGCGGAGGAATATAGGGCCTGCCGGGCAAGACGACTCTAGCCCTTGATTGGCCAGGCATTACCCTAATCAAAGCATCAACAACTGTGCCTTTCCCGTCAACCAGAACTGCGTTCCCGTATCTCCCGGTCAGCTCCGCGACGAGAATCATCCTACTGACCTGCCCCAGCGGATCCCTCCTCTCAAACTCAAGGTCAACTATCCTCTCCCCTTCCCTGCTCTCAGCTATGAGGAATCTCGCGCCCCGGAGGAATCTCCTCCAGTAGTGGCGAGGGAGATCAGGCTCACGCCATATCCCGTGGACCCTCGCTCCCGGCGGCCTGGCCTTTATGTAGATGGACCTGCCTTTGAACGAGACGGTGAGCTCATCGCCCATGCCCAGGACATCCGAGACGAACGAGCCGGCGAAGGCCGCGGCTATCTCTCTGGAGATAAGGAGCGCGTCAATCTCCGAGAATATCCAACCCGGCATGACGCGAGGGGTCCCCTAAAAGGTCTTGAAGTGATACTTGACCGAAACGGAGCCGAAGAGCCCGGTAGCCTCGCCGCCTATGAAATACGGGCCCTCAAAGAGTATCTCCTTGTTTATGTAGCCGTCTATCAGGAGCTCTTCCACCTTTACACCGAGGCCGAAGTTGTAGAAGAAGGGGACCACGGATTTCCTTGATTCACCGGATTCCTCAGCGCCCCAGAGGTATTTGTTCGCGCCCATCCTGAAGACGAGGAACCTGGTCAGCATAGCCTCAAGGCCCACGCTCCCGGAAATGCCCTCAAAGGTCGTCCCGGTCGCGGATTCGTCGTATCCCCAGTAGTTCAGGCCAGCGAGTATGGTGTAGCCGGAAACCGGGGTGGTGTTGAAGCCATAGCTCGCGCCGAACTCGGTGTAGGTGTTGGAGGTATGAAGGTTGTCCGAGAGGTCGTCGTCGTAGTAGTAGAGGGATATGACCATAGCGGTCTGATCCGATATGGGCCAGAGGCTCCTGGCGTGAAACTCTATGGCGTTGCCAGCGTCCATGACCGCGCTCGCGGAGTCGTTCCTGCCGGTTATTGAGGCATACGAGAACGAGACCTCGGTTGGCAGACCCTCAACAAGCCAACCTATCCCGAACCTGCCGTAGATCAGGTCGCTCCTCTTGAGGACATCATCATCCGGATCCGAGACATACATGCCCATGTAGCCCGCGTGAATTCCCAAAAGGAGGTTTCCCAGGTTCTTGAAGTAGCCGGCCTCCGCGCCGGGGTCAGGGGCATAACGGGAAGGGAGGCGCCAGGATAAGGGGCCACCGGGGGACTTGTTCGGAGCCAGAAAGAACATGCCGAACCTCGCCTCGTCCCCTACCTCAAGGTTGAGCCGGAAAAGCCCCTTCTTGAAATCTCCGGTTCCTAGCTCGCCAACGACCGTATTGGGGAAGAAATAGGCCTGGGTGGGATATATCTCGGTATTGCCGTCGTCCACGAGGTAGTCGCCGAAACCACCCAGGGTGAGGACCCTGGTGTATGTGGCTCCCGCGGCAGAGACCAGCGCGGCTATAGTGAAAAGTTTTCTCAACATCTCTTATCCTCCGTTAGTCCGTAAGGATAATGGGAAACCACGAGTCAGCGCAATCCTGAACGACCGTCTCTTTTTACCCGTTTAGGATTTCTGAAGGTATCCGAGAACCCTCTCCGCTATGTCCAGCGCGGCCCTTGGCCTGCCGTGTTCCCTGGCGACACTTTTCATCCGGTCCAGCCTGGTCTGGTCAGAGATTATCTCTACCACAAGCTCCGCGGCCTCGCGGGCGCTCCTCGCCCTGACGCCGGCCCCCCAATCAGAGATTATGCGGGCATTTCCTTCCTCCTGGCCGGGTATGGAATCGTAGAAGACCATGGGTAGGCCCGAGGCCAGGCACTCCGAGCTTATTATACCGCCGCCCTTTGTAACGATGATATCGCAGGCGCACAACAGCTCTGCCATGTCCAGGAACACGCCGAAGACCTTTCCGTTTATGCCCTGCCTCTGAAAGAGTTTCTCCATGCGCCTTCTCATGCGCTCATTCTTTCCGGTGACCACCAGCAGGAAAGCACCGGAACCCTGTAGCACGCGGGCTATCCTACCAACAGGTGTAACGCCCTGGTTACCGGACATGAGGAGAACAATCTTCTCGTCCATAGGCAGGCCGAGCTTTGCCCTGGAATCAGGACAAGGTGGAGGCTCCCAGAACATCTTTCGTATTGGGATCCCCGTGAGGTGTATCCTCTCCCTCGAAAAACCCCTTGCTACAATGGCGTCGCGTATCTCCTCCGAGGCGACGAAATAGGCGCAAGCCTTATCCGAAAAGAGGAAGGGATGATAGACATAATCGGTAACCACAGCGAATGTAGGTGCGCCGAGCCTTACGGAAGCCCTGGTCACACAAATATGGGTTGATACAACGGCATCAGGCAAAAGTGCCTTGAGCTTCGGGATGTTGGAACTGCAAAACAGCGCGTCCATCATGCTCTCGGAAAGCCTGCTTCTGAATGGTGGCCAATAGTATAGCGCTCGCCAGAGCCAGTGCGCGTGTTTGTTGGTGAAGATGTAAAACGAAGGAGGAAAACGTTCCAGGGGACAACTGGAATTCAATATAGTGTCAAACTGAATCACCTCGCTATCCGGCGAGATGGCCGAAAAGGCCTCGGCTAGTGCCATCGCGGCCATGGTGTGGCCGGAGCCATAGGCCATTGAGGAGACTATGAGGCGCAAGGCGAAAGTTTAAACCGGGCGCGAAAACCGGTTCAAACTCAACAGCACGAATCCAAAAAATAGAGACCCCTGGAACTGAGGGTTAAAACTTGATCCGGCGCCGCGGCTTACTTGATAATTCCTCGCGCGAAAACAGAGGAGGTTTGAAATGTTGTTGAAAAAAGCTGTTGTAGGTCTGTTGTCGGTGTTGGCCGTTGTCCTGGCAGGGTGTGGAACAAAAACACCCTCCGCTGAGGAAATAAAATCCTACCAGCTCATAGAGGCTGACCTGAGAGCGTTCGCCAAGTGCTATGGCGATGTGAACCCAACCTTCAAGAACCTGATACCCACCATGAGACAGATAGGCGAGGACCCCTTTGGTTCAATGGCAAAGATAAAGTTCCCCAGGGAAACCGGCAACGCCCTCAAGAACACTGACTTCCAGGGCGATCTGGCCAGGTTCTTGAATGTCTATGCCAATGTTAAGCTGGGTATCATAAGGATACTTGCCGAGGACAAGGTCAAGGAGCTCAACGCTCAGATCAAGGGGTTTGACGACGCGATGGCCTCTGTTGACAAAAGCCTCCGGGAGAAGAAGATAAAACCAGAGGACGCGCAGGCCCTGAAGGAGCAATTTACAGCTCAGAAGCAGGCGGCCGAGGGCCAGATAGCGGCGATCAAGCCATACACCCAGATAGAGGTCTCACAGGCCAATCTTGAGCTCCTGAGGAAGTTCTTCTTTGACCTCTCGCCAGTCCTCATCCAGGCGGGGGATTACGAGACATTTGATTGAGGGGTAAAACGAAGAAGGAATATCAGGCCTTATTGGCCAAAAGGAGATGAGAAATGCTTAAAACAGCATATCTAGCGGTTATTGGGATTGTATTGCTTTCCGGCTGTGCCCGGGAAGAGAAGGTAACGGCAGACGACATAAGGTCATACCAGCTGACAGAAGACGACATAGCCCTTTACATCAAGAGCTTCAACCAGATAGACAAGGTAATGGCCGAGGTCCAAAAAGGTATTGATGGCGAGCAGATGACCAAGGACCCATACACGACCTTCGCGTCTATCCAGTTCACCCCGGATCAGAAGAAGGCCATAAAGGAGGCCGGATTCAGATCCACCGCGGAGTTCCTGCGCGTTGTTGGAGCGATAACCGCGACCTACGCGGCCTGTGCGATGGAGAAGGCCGTTGCGGAGATGAAGGCCGAGATGGAAAAGAGCCTTCCGGGAATGACGCCTGACATAAAGGCCAACATGGAAAAAGAGATAGCGGCAATGGAAGCCAAGGCAAAGGTTGAATACCCTGTTTCGGATCACAACATGGAGATAGTCAGGAAACATTATGATGACCTGACCAGGGCCTTTATGTCCGGAACAACGGTCCCGTGAAGGGGCCTGAAGAACAGGGGATATGAGAAACATCACGCTCATATGTGTTTTGGTCTTTCTGGCCTCGTGCCACAGGGAGCCTTCGCCAGAACCACCGGAGCCCCAGCAGTCAATTCCCCTATCGGTGGGAAGCTGGTGGATATACAGGGATGTGGCTGACACGACGAAGTTTGACACCACGACCGTCCTGGATGATACCATATACAATGGGCACAACGCCTACAAGATCCTCGGCTACCTCATGGGGACCAAGGATACAACGATTGTCTATTACGCGGACAGCAATCTGAACATGGCATACAACTTTGCCATTGATCCCATATACATGACCATTGAGGGCATACTCATGCCAGAATTCCTGACCACGGGACAGCACTGGAAGGTCGGCGAGGACAGCGTCTCCGGCATTGATTTTCCTCCGTTCTTTGACACCACGGATGTGATCATCCTGAGCATATGGGGCCGGACCGAGGATTCGGTAATGCTCTCGCTACCCGCGGGGGATTTCAATCCCTCGTTCCTCATCCATTACGAGGACAGCATCTTCAAGAACAGCAGGGATACCCTGATAACGACCATAACGACCTACTCCTGGGTTTGCCCGGGAAACGGCATCGTAGCGAGGGATGAGAACGGGGATTCGGTGTCCTCGCCCACGGCTGAGCTCTGGGATTACCATTTGTCTGAATAAAAACATATGGACTTGGGCTTCCGGTCGCCGGAACCGGAGTTTCAACCGGGAACAAAAAACCAGCAACCAGTATAATGCCCTGGATTCTGAGAGTTAAGGAGGAGTTCTCAGCCGCGCACTACCTGCCGGACTATGACGGAAAGTGCGAGGTGCTACACGGGCACAATTACGCGGTGGAGGTTTTCGTGGGCGCGGAAACCCTGGGCAAGGGCGGAATGGCTTACGATTTCGCCGAAATAAGGGCGAGGTTGAAGGAGGTAATGCCCGATCACAGGCTCCTGAACGACCTCATGGAGAAGCCCTCGGCGGAGAACATAGCCAAATATATCTACGAGAAACTCCTTCCGTTTTATCCTGGCCTTATAAAGGTTGTGGTTTGGGAGAGTGATCGTCAGGGCGCGGAATATCAGGGATAACTCTCGGCGTGGGCGCTTTCATTTTGACCCGGCGGGCCGTTTGACCTTAAGCTTTAAAAACACACGAGGAGAACGAGATGTTTATAGCAACAGCCATACTCATAGCAGTGAGTTCTGCTCCGGATTCGGTGGTCGTGTATCCATCAGGAGCATACATACACAGGACCGCAACAGTGAACCTCTCCGGGGACACGGTCATAAAGTTTGATGACCTTCCCGGGGGACTGGACGAGTCCTCTGTAAGGATAGAAAGCCCCTCAGGGGTGAAGATAAGCGAAGTCAAGGTTGTGCAGGGATACCTGAGGGAACCATCCCCGAGGATAAAGGCCCTTGAGGACACGATAAAGCTATATCAGGACAAGATAAAAGCAATAGGGGACGAGAATGATGTCCTTGCGGCAAAGGAGAAGTACCTGGCCTCTATAGAGGTCGGTGGCCCCAAGATAGCATCCCAGGAGCTTATATCCGGCAAGGTTGACGCCAAGAGCTGGCAGGCCGGCCTTGACTTCCTTGGTTCAGAGATGGCAAAGATAAAGGCTCGCAGGAGGGAGATAAACAAATTGCTCCCCGCGCTGAACGACACCCTTTCCGCTTATCAGCAGAAGCTGAACGCCGAGAATGAGTTCATAAAGACCCGGAAGAGCGTGGAGGTGGCCGTGAGACCAACCAAGGGAGGCACCTACAGGTTCGGCATAAGCTACATAGTCCCTTATGGGGCTGGATGGGCGCCGAGCTATGAGCTCATAGCCCTCCCGGAGAACGAGAAGGTTGAGATAGTGTTCAACGGGCTCATATGGCAGAAGACCGGCGAGGATTGGAAGAATGTCAAGACCGTGCTCTCAACCACCAGGCCGAGTGTAAGGCAGGCTCCTCCCCTTGACCCTTGGTATGTGGACATATACGAGCCGTATTACGGGTATGGTGGAGGTGCATACGGAGCAAAGACTACGGCGCCATCAAAGGCCATGGAGACATCAGGCGATTATCTCAGAGAAGAGGCAGAGGCCCCGCCTCCCCCTGTTGAGACAGGCATCTCCTTGCTTTATCCCTTAAGGGAGAGGCTCACGATAAGGACAGGGGAGGAACCCAGGAAGATACTGGTCACCTCGGATGAGTTCCCGGCTCAGTTTGAGTTTTATGCATATCCGAGGCTTGACCCAACAGCATACCTTACGGGGGCTTTTGAGAACAGCTCTGATTTCCATTATCTTCCGGGCGAGTGCCTCCTTTATGTCGGGGAAGAGTATACCGGAAAGACATACCTGCCTGACTTCGCTCCTGGTCAATCGGACACGGTTTCCTTTGGCGCTGACGAAAGGATAAAGATAACCAGGGAACCCATGAAGGAGCTCAAGTCCAAGGCCGGGATATTCGGGAACAAGAAGAAGATTGATCTGGGCTACAAGCTCACGGTTGAGAACTACCTGAAGAAAGGGATAACCCTGGTCCTTTATGAGGCTGTTCCCCTCCCGAGGACAAAGGATATAAACGTCTCAGGCGTCAAAATAGAACCCAAACCTGACAATGAGGACAAGGACAAGAAGCTCTATTCCTGGACGCTCAAGATGAAGGCCCTGGACAAGTGGGAAGCAAAGATAAGCTTCTCGGTTGATTGGCCAAAGGACAAGCAGGTGCAGGGGCTTTACTGAACGACTGCGGCCGCAAAGCCATGTGCCTTAAAACCGCAGAATATAATGACTGGCGAGAAATCAAGGGATGTGAGCGGTCCCATCGCGCTTGACTGGCCACCGCGTCAGGTTTTACAATTATGGGCCTGCGGGAGTAGCTCAGTGGTAGAGCTTCTGCTTGCCATGCAGGAGGTCGCGGGTTCAAATCCCGTCTCCCGCTTATGATAGGTCGCTCGCGGGACCATTGGTTCTCGCCTTGGATCGGGACTAAACAAAAGGCCCGCGTGGCTCAGTCGGTAGAGCGCGTCCTTGGTAAGGACGAGGTCACCGGTTCAATCCCGGTCGCGGGCTTAGGACTTGACAGGCCATGGCAAAAACCTTAGAATATAGGCCTATGACAAGGAGGAGTTTTTTGAAAAGTGCCCTCTTGGGCACTGGGAGCCTCCTATTATACGCGGCTTTGAGGAAAGTTCCTCTCCCGGCCAGCTGGGTCCCACGGTTCAAGAAGGGAACGCGGGGTAGCTGGGAGGGGAACGAATTTGTGCTGAGAAGGGGCCCCCTGGTATTGCGCCTGAACTCAACAGGGGGGGAGATCATGGAGATGGTCATGGCCGGAAAGGATGTGTCCCGCATGGCACTCACGATGAGCAAACGCTACGGCATATCCAGACAAAACGCCATGAGAGACATAACCGCGCTCCTCAAGGAGGTAGATAGGCTGGGTTTCCTGGCGTGATAACGGAGCAGGTATGAAAAAGGGTTTACATCCAGAGTATTTTCGGGACGCGGAGATAGTTTGCGCGTGTGGCAACACGGTAAAAATCGGGTCCACCAAAAAGAAGATGAAGGTGGAGATCTGTTCGGCTTGCCATCCCTTCTACACAGGAACATTAAAATCAACGGTTGACGCGGGTGGAAGGGTTAGGCGCTTCAAAGAGAAGTATGGAATAAAATAAGGGGGTTTGAAATGGAACTCATCTTTATAGCCCTCCTCTCGCAGGAGCCGGTTGAAGAAACCTCCCCTGTGCCTCTCCTTGCCCAGGCAACAACTTCCACAGATACCCTAAAGAAGGGTTCATCTGGTCAGTGGACATACGGTGGCGTTACCCCGCCCGGCACGAAAAGGGTCTATGGCTACCGGGTTCAGGTCTTTGCTACCATATACAAGGACAAGGCCGAAAAGATAAGGGATGAGGTTCAGGAGAAAGTAACCTACCCTGTATATGTTGAGGAAATACCCCCGTTTTACAAGATACGCATAGGCGATTTTCAGAAAAGAGAAGAAGCGGAGCAGTTCCTGACCACGGTACAGAAATCGCTGGGCTATGCTGACGCGTTCGTGGCCGAGACAGTTGTATTCGTCAAGGAAGAAGGGGGGACCGGGGGCGGACGATAAGCATTGCGAATCCTCGTAGCGACTGGAAATCCAGACAAATTTCGTGAAATTAACGATATACTTGCTTTGGCTGGTCACGAGATCATCTCCCTCGCGGACCTGGGGATAGAGGGGCCTGAGGAGACCGGCCTTACCCTAATGGAAAACGCCCGACTAAAAGCCGAATATGGGTTCCGTGCATCCGGAATGACGACAATCGCAGAGGACACCGGGCTTTGCGTTGACGCGCTCCACGGAATGCCGGGGGTGTTCTCCTCGCGGTTCGCAGGGCCAGGCGCCACATATCGCGACAACAGGCAAAAGCTTCTCTCCTTGCTGGAGGGCGTCCCTTTCAGCAGGAGGAGGGCCAGGTTCACGACAATCGTCTGTCTGACCAGAAACGGAAAAGATCTCACATTTCTGGAGGGTTGGGTTGAGGGATTCATAATCGGACAGGAACAGGGCGAAGCCGGATTCGGATATGACCCAGTGTTCCTTTATCCACCAATGGGAAGGACATTCGCGGAACTACCCCCCGAAGTGAAAAACGCGGTGAGCCACAGGGCAAAGGCCTTCAGGATGGCCAGAGAGGTTCTCAGAAATGCTGGTTTCTGAAACCCGACCGAAAGCGCGCGGGTGCGGAATCCGCGCCGCGTTCCTTGACAGGGACGGCACAATAATAGAGGACATGCACTACGGCGGCTCTCCGGAAATGGTCAGGCCGGTTCACGGAGCGCGGGAGGCCCTTGAGCTCCTCCGTGGCGCCGGATTCCTGTTGTTCGTCGTGACCAACCAATCCGGCGCGGCCAGGGGATTCATATCCCGAAATAACCTGTTGGCAACGCACCGAGAGATGGAAAGGAGGCTGGGCATGAGGTTCAATGGCCTGGAGTTCTGCCCTCATGTGCCGGGGGAACGCTGTGGTTGCAGAAAACCCTCGCCTGGCATGATAAAGAGGATAACCCTCATGTGGCCAGAAATAGACCTCGCTCGCTCGGTGACCATAGGGGACAACCAACGGGATGTAGTGGCGGGAAAGGCAATGGGCACGAGAACCGTGCTCATAGCTGAGCGAGCGCCGGACGGGCTTGAGCCTGACCTGGTGACACCAAGCATAGTTGAGGCCGCGGAGTGGGCGGTTGAAAACCTCACATGATACTGAGCTGGTTCGGGATAACCGGGAGGGTCGTATTTTACTCAGAAATACACACGAAAACCGCTGTCAAGGTGGCGGAAAGGGAATTTCTCGTTGACAACTCGTTCCCCAGTGATGCGGGTTTTTTCCACGAGGAGTGGTTTTACGCCGAGTCATATCCACCTGACATTTTCTGGGACAAGGAGGTCCGCAGGCTCTCGTCCTGGTATAACAAGAGGGCAAGAGAGGGGATATCCGAGAGCAAGTCTTGGGAGATAGGCCCTGTGGCCCAGCACAGGATCAGAAAAGCCGTGAGGCTTGAATGATGGATGCTTTCTCTTTCCTGAACTCCTTGCTGAACTATGAGCAGACCGGCGGCTACACGAAATCCCTGGAGCCTTTCCTTGAACTTCTTGAAAAATTGGGCCGGCCGCACCAGGCGCCGGGCAGAAAGATCATAATTGCCGGAACAAAGGGCAAAGGTTCGGTTGCGGCGCACCTGACACAGGGCCTCCTGAACGCGGGCCGAACGGTTGGCACATACACTTCGCCGCACCTGATTGACACAACCGAAAGGATATTGCTAAACGGCTCGCGGATCAGAAAGGAGGAGCTGGCAAGGTTCATCTCCGAGATAAAGCCTCACATTATTGGCAGAAGGGGAATGGCGACCTGGTTTGAAGCCATGACAGCGGCCGCTTTCGTTTATTTCAGGGAACGCGCGCCGGAGTTCTGGGTCCTTGAGGTGGGACTGGGGGGGCGACTTGACGCGACCAACGCTGTCCGGCAGGACCTGACCCTGATAACCCGTATAGGACTTGACCACACCAACATCCTGGGAAACACACTGGCCGAGATAGCGCGGGAAAAGTGCGGTGTAATAAAAGGGGGGGTGGTGATAACCTGTCGTCAGGAACCAGAGGCCATGGAGGTCATCAGGGCAACATGCGAGGAACGGGGCGCGGACCTGGTTGTCACGGAATATTCGCTCACCCGCTCTGACCTCGGAGGAACCAGGATAGCCATGTCTGGAAGAGAATATCACACCCCCCTGCTTGGCCGATTCCAGGCCGAAAACCTGGCCCTGTCCGCGGCCGGGCTGATAGGGCTTGGGATTGCGGAGCCGGACTTCTCCGGGACTACCCATCCGGGAAGGTTCCAAGTGATTCCGGAAGAAATTCCGATTATCCTTGACGGCGCGCACAACCCGCTGGCCCTCTTGGAGGTCATATCCGAAACGAGAAGGCTTTTTCCAGACAAGGGCTTTGTCGTGGTCTTCGGCGCGAGCAGGGGAAAGGATGTCGGGGCAATGTTGAGGCTTCTGACGGATGCGAGGCTGGTAATCCTTACCAGGGCGAGAACCCCGAGGGCCGCGGAGCCATTCCTCCTGGAACCTGCCGCCAGGGAGATTGGCTTGAAAGCCATCAAAACAAAGGGAGTGGCCGAGGCCCTGGAAAGGGCGCGTGAAATGGCGGGTGTGGGAGATGCAATCCTGGTAACGGGTTCGCTATATGTGGTCGGGGAAGCGCTGGAGCCACTGGGCTCACCCGACCCACTTTCGATCCATTCTAAGTCCTTTTCCATCAACGAGTTCGGCGAAAGTGCTGATGGCTCTGGAACTTAGCTTAGCAGGATCGGGGAATTGCCTTATTGAAACTCTGAAAAATCCCGGTTCGCCCTTTGTCCCTATCCGAAAGGTTCATCGTAGCAGATGAGAACCCTGAGGAAATGCTTCCGCGGCGGGATTTTCCAGGGGTTAGGGATCTCGGACACCAGCCTTAGTATTTCCTGTCCGCCTCCAGGAGAGACCTCAGGAGGCCAGACCTTATAGGGTTCTGCAGTTTCCGGAGGGCCTTTGCCTCTATCTGCCTGATGCGCTCGCGGGTCACCCCAAATATATATCCTACCTCCTCAAGGGTCTTTGGAGGCTCGTTGTTCAGGCCGAACCTGAGCTCAATGACCCTTTTCTCTCGTTTCGTCAATGTTGACAAGACATCGTCAAGCCGCTCGCGGAGGAGAATATCCCTGGCGTTCTCGTATGGGGTCGGTTGTAAGGTGTCAACCAGGAGGTCGCCCATGTAAGTGTCCTCGTTCTTACCTATTGGTTTGTCAATGGAGATTGGTTCCCGTGCGGCGTCCATCGCTTGTTTGACCTTCTCCACCCTGACATCAATGTATTCCGCGACCTCCTTCGCGGTGGGTTCCCTGCCGTACTCTTGCATGAGTGTGCGGGAGGCCTTTGAGATCTTGGTTATGGTCTCTATCATGTGGATGGGTATGCGTACGGTCCTGGACTGATCAGCGATTGCCCTTGTTATGGACTGCCTTATCCACCAGGTCGCGTAGGTTGAGAACTTGTAGCCCTTGCGGTAGTCAAACTTCTCTATTGCCTTCATAAGGCCGACATTCCCCTCCTGAACTAGGTCCATAAAATCAAGGCCGCGGTTGAGGAATCGCTTTGCTATGCCTATCACAAGCCTCACATTCCCGTAGGTCATCCGCTCCTTCGCGTCCATGAAAAGCTCGTATTCGGCGTTCAGGCGAGCCGCGTAGTCAGCCCCCTCCTGGACATCCATTCCGAGGGTTTTGGTGACCTCCTTGAGCCGGTTCCGAAGCCTCCTGAGCTCCTGGCGAGCGGATTCTATCCTATCGGTGGCATCGGGGTCCTTTGATCCCTCCATGAGCAATATCTCGTGCTCAAGACGCCTTATCCGGGCGTCCATCTCCTTTGCCCTGCTGACCAAGTTCATGAAATCATCTAGCCACCGGAGAACCTGTTTTGTCTTTGGTTTCAGGGAGTCTATCTTGTTGACTATCTCAAAGAGACAACGCCTGGCCTGCTTGGCCTCGTCCTCGCTCACCTCCTCAAACCAGGTCTTCCGGACTACCCCAAAGCGCTCGGTCAGGAAAGCGAATGCCTCAGCGACGCGTTCCTTCTCGTCCTTGTTCTTTTGCCTGTTGGTCCAGTATTTTGAATCAACCTGAACCAGCTCCTCTATCTGCATTATGTCCTTCTCCGTGAGCTCTATGGCCTTAAAGAACTTCTTGAGACCGAACTTGGTGGAAAAGAGGATCCGGATGATGTTTCGCCTAGCGTCGTCCAACTGCTTTGAGAATATGACCTCCTCCTCCTTCTTGAGAAGGCGCAGGTTTGATATTTGTCTCAGGTAAGCCTTCGCCGGATCGCCTCCCGCGCCGATGAATTCTTCCTCGGAGATGAGGGACCTTTTCTTCGTTTTAGTACCCGTTAGTTCCACCTCTACCCCTGCTTCCATCAAGGCCACCACTATCTCATCCACAGAATCCAGAGAGTATCCAACCGAGGGCAGGAGGGCCATTATCTCCTTGTAGGTTATCTTGCCCTTCTTTTTGGCCTTTTTCACGAGATCTTCTATGCTATCGTTTCTTCTCTCTTCCATGGGTCTCTGTCTCTTTGTTTTTTTCTGTTTGTTCCTCATCCCAGACAGGCTCGTTTATCCGGAACAAAAGCCTGCCCAGTCTGTCAAGTTCAACCTCGGCTAACCTTCCGTCATCCCCACGGGTTATCGCCTCCCAGATCTCCCAGAGCTTTCCGAGTATGATGTTGCGCCTCTCGGGATAACGGAGAGCCTTCCTCTCTTTTATCTTCCTGAGTATATCTATTATGCGGAGGACAAAACGTTTCTGCGCGAGGGCCGCGTTCGCGGTCCCGCGGTCTCCGGCCGCCTCAGCGGCGGTTATGGCCCTTCCCAGGCCATTGTATCTCGCTTCCATGATCATTATGACGAAAGACATTCTCATGTCCTCCTCGGTGGCATTGTTTTCAGTAAGGGCCGCGGAAATCCTCTCGCCCAAGCCTTCCTCCCTGAGGAGTTCGGTGAAAGACCTCCCATCGCGGTGGAGCTCAAGGAGTCTCCTGGCAATTGGGTTGGAAAGATCAGAAGGTTCAATTAGCGAGAGCCCGGACGCGAACGGCTCGGTCTCCTGGTGGGCTATAGCGTGGGATATAAGTATGACCTCTCTGGTGCCCTGGTTCTCCTTTGATTCCCTCACCGGCTCCCGCGAGGTCTTTTCCTCGGAGAGTCGCCGGTTAACGCCAATGACCCAGTCCTGGGAATAGCCGAGAAGCTCCTTGGCGCGGGACAGATATGCCTCGCGCTCATCCGGGGAAAGGGGTTTCAGTATGCCCATCATCTCCATCTCAAACCCCTTCTTTCCCTCAAGGGAATCCGGATAAAGGCCCTTGAGAAAGGCCAACCAGTCTTCCCCAGAGTCCAGGAGACTCGCCAGCTCGTCGGTTTTCCCCGCCGTAACCATGCTCGCGGGGTCCTCGCCCCCAGGGAGGCGCGCGACCATGACCAACATTCCCTCCTGAACCAGATGAGGGATGGCCCGTCGGGCCGCGGTAGAGCCTGCGGCGTCACCATCAAACGCTATTGTTATCCTGTGCGTATACTTACGAAGTAGCCTAGCCTGGGATGGAGTGAACGCGGTGCCTAGCGGCGCGACCGTGTTTTTGATGCCAGCCTGGTGCGAGAGAACCACATCAAGGTTCCCCTCAACCAGAACGGCCCTATCGGCCTTGCGTATCTCCTGCCTCGCCCTCCATAGGCCGTATAGCAGTTCCCCTTTCTTGAAATACGAGGTTTCTGGAGTGTTCAGGTATTTTGGCTCCTCGCTACCAAGCGCCCTTCCGGAGAACCCGAGGATGTTCTTGCCGGACGGCGAATACACCGGAAAGACTATCCTGTGCCTGAAGAAATCAAACCAGGTGCCCTCCTGGCTCCTGTGAATCAACCCGCCGGCCGCGAGCTCGTCAATTCCCAGGCCCTCCTCGTGAGCGGCACGGAGGAGCGCGTTGTTGCCCGGGGCATAGCCTATGACGAAATCATTCACGCTATCCCCGGTTATCCCGCGCGATTTCAGATACGCGAGGGCCTGTTCCCCTTCTTCCGAAAGTAGCCTCTCGTGGTAGAACTTCACCGCGAATTCAAGCGCGGATGTTGACCTGGGTTTTTCCTGCGGCCTGGTGGCCGTGGGCTTCGGGACGCCGAACCTTTCCGCCAGGTAATCAAGTGCCTCCGGAAACGACATTCCCTCGGTTTCCATGACGAACTTTATCGCGTCCCCGGAAGCACCGCACCCGAAGCAGTGATACAGGCCCAGATCAGGCTCAACATAGAACGATGGGGATTTTTCCCTGTGGAATGGGCAGAGTCCCTTGAGGCGCCTGCCTGAGCGGACAAGCTTTATGCCCCTTTCGGCCATCAGCTGGGTGATGTCAGTTGCCTCGCGCACCTTGTCTACGAAATCCCTGTCCATCAGGTCAGGCTCCTGTTCGGAAGCGATGCCCCGAATTTTATTCGGTTGGGTTTAGACCCAAGCACCAGGCTGAATCCTGAGCCGGGGAAACGATCGCCTCTATCCACGCTCATACCTCATACAAAGCCGAGCTGTCAACCTCAACAGTCGCGTTCCCCACGAGGAGAAGGGCCTTTCCGCCACGGAGCTCTATGAGTTCGCCCACGAATCCCATCGGGGAGACCCTGTATTCCCTTCCCGGCTCCGGGTTCTCTGCCCTCACGGAGAACGTTCTGTCCATTGATGCCTCGGCCTTCCTGAGTTCCGTTCTCGCTTTCCTGGCAGAGGCAAGCCTGCGCTCTGCTTTCGCCTCTTCCCGCAGTTTTTTCACCAATTCCTCCACATCCTTCCTGGCCGCGGAGATTATCCTCCTAGCCTCTGCCCTCGCGGATGCGAGTATGCGTTCCCTCTCTGCAGATGCGTCTGCCAGGAGGGTTTTTTGCTCGGCAATCCTTGCCTTGAGCTCGGCCTCCAACTGCGCGACACGTCTGGCGGCCATCGCCATCTCCTCGCCGTATCCCTCCATAGCGGCTTCTGCTAGGAATATCACATCTTCCGGAAAACCCGCCCTCCTGGCTGATTCTATGGCATAACTGCCGGCCACCTCGCCCAGCCTGAATGAGTAGGTTGGGTTTCCGTCAGGGCCGAGCTCCGTGGCCGCCGTGAGAAAACCATCTTGCCCAGAGGCCAGGTTCTTCAGGACCGAGAGGTGGGTAGTGGAGAAGGTCACGGTTCCCTTGTCCATGAGCTTCTTCAGGATAGCAAAGGCCAGCGCTCCGCCCTCTGTCGGATCGGTAGATGAGAGGACCTCATCAAAGAAGGCAACGGTTCCGGGGCCGGATCCCTCTATTACACGGCTCACCTCCTCAAGGAGTCCGGTGAAAGAGGATGTCCCCCTCTCTATGCTCTGGCCCTCCTCAAAACCCAGCGCGAAGACCTCATCCGGGAGCCAGACCCGCACCTCATCGCCCGGATACGGCAGACCAGCCGCGCCCGCGAGGAAAGCCAGGGCCACGGTCTTCATGGCCACGGTTTTGCCGCCAGCGTTCGGCCCAGTGAATATCAGGGCCTTCACATAGGGGCCTATCCTGAGGTCCAGTGGAACGGTTTCGTCCCTGCCCTTTACCGAAAGCAGGATTGGGTGCCTTACTCCCTTGAGGACCAGACCCTTCTCCCTGATTATTTCCGGCACGCACGCGCCCACCGCGTCGGCGTAGCGGGCCTTTGCCCAGACCAGGTCAGCCTTACCTATGGATTCGTATAGGTCCCGGAGAAAACCCGCGTTCGCCCTGGCTCTCTCCGTGAGTTCTGAGATTATCCGCGAGACCTCCTCTCGTTCCTCATCCTCCAGCCGGACGAGGCGGTTCTGTTCCTCAACGCACTCAAGGGGTTCAACATACTGGGTCTCCGTTGTCCGCGAGTAGCCGTGGACTATGCCATCCGTTTTGACCGATGATGAGAATGCCAGAACGAACCTGCCGCCCCGGACCGTGATAACTTCATCCCGGAGGGAGTCACGGTATTTCTCCGCGACCCGTTCCATCATGGAGACAACCCTTTGGCGCTGTCTGCGTTTTGATTCCCTAAGCTTTCTGAGGGTAGGAGTCGCGTCGTCAAGAACCCCGCCGTCCGGGTCAAAGGTTGATTGGATATCCCTGGCCAAGGGCACGAGATAATAGGGATCCGGGAGGATGCCGAGGCCTTCCGTCGCGTCAAATATCCTCGCGCCAACCATAATTAGGTGGGATAGCTCAAGGAGCTCTTTTCCGGTCAAGGCGGAGCCTATGCCGAGCTTTTCAAGCGCCTTCCCCGCGTCCGGAACATCGTGGAACGGAGGAGAAACCTCCTCCGCTAGCAGTGCCCGCGCCCTACGGGTCAGCTCGTGTTCGCAGATCGCGTCCGGAGGGGCCATGGGGCGCACATTTTCAATGGCTATACGCCCCGGAGGGGACGACAGGAACTCCCCTATTACATCCAGGAACCTCTGGAACTCCAGGCGCGCGAGGGCCTTTTCGTTCATATCAGATTTCCCTGACGTTAGCACCGCGGGTGCCTCACAGCTCCCTTGTTCTTCTGGTAGTCCTTCTGCGAGACGCGATCGCCTTTTTCTTCTTTCGCTCGGAAGGCTTCTCGTAATACTGGAACTTCTTGACATCCTGCAAGAGGCCGTCTCTGGACACTATCTTGCGGAAGCGCTTCACGAGCGAATCAAAGGACTCGCCGTCTTTGAGCATTACGCCTGACATGTTTTTATCACCTCCTTTTCGTCATCTTTAACCCTTCTTTCCCATGTGTGCCCGCTAGAGCGGCCTGAAAAGCTGAGATAAACAGCGCGCGCTCAGCGACAACGAAATTATGTGCCTGCCTGAGGACGGGTCGGGAAATCCGCTCCGGGGATGGGAAATGAAATGGTGTTTTTGTCATGTTCTCAGCCTGGCGGCCATGCCATCTGTCTGCCACCGAGTATGTGGAAATGCAGGTGGGGAACCTCCTGCCCAGCCTGCGGGCCTTTGTTCAAGACTATCCTGTAGTCTGTGAGAGCCATGCGTGCCGCAGATTCCGAGATTGCCGTGAGCATCTCCCCAGATATGTCGGTTATTTCCGATAGGCTCTCAGCGTGGCGTTTTGGAATAGCGAGGAGGTGGACCGGGGCCTGGGGGTTTATGTCACGGAACACGAGAACATTCTCGGTCTCACAGACGACATCCGCGGGTACCTCTCCGTTGATTATCTTACAGAAGATGCAGTTCATTTCATCCTCCTGTTTGATGGGCTATCAGGCCAGTCCCTTCTGGCCAGGAAACCAGACCCGACCGAATAACTGGTGGCCTTTCTCATTCTGCCCTCTCCGCCTCCTCGCGAATCTTCTCAAAGAAACCGTTATGTCTCTCCTCATCCATGAGCTTTTTGTATAGTTCCCTCTCTGTCTTTCCGAGCCTCTCCGGCGTCCTCGCTATGACCCTGACAAAGAGGGCACCTTTTCCGCCCTTGAGGTTGGGCATTCCAGCGCCTTTTATTCTGAAAACGGTGTGGGTCTGGGTTCCTGGGGGAATTTTGATCTCGTGCTCTGTCCCGCCGAGTCCGGAAAACTTTACCCTGTCGCCGAGCGCCAACTGCGCCAGGGAAACCGGAATGTCTCGGTGGAGGTCGTCTCCCTCCCGCCTGAATACTCGGTGAGGTTTTTCATCAATCAGAACCTGCAGGTCTCCCCTCCGACCTCCCCTGAGGCCTGAGCCTCCCTGGCCCCTGATGATCAGCGTCTCTCCCCTCCGGATGCCAGCGGGGAACCTGATCTCAATCTCAACCTCCCTTTTGACCCTTCCCTTTCCGGAGCAGGCCTGGCAGGGAGATTCAATGGTTTCGCCGGCGCCCCTGCAATCCGGGCATGTCGTTGTTTGATATATCTGACCAAGAAAGGTTCGGTGTGCCCTCCGGACTACCCCGAGACCACCGCAGGTCGGGCATGATCTCGTTCTGCCGGTGGAGGAACCTGTGCCCTTGCAGGCCTCGCATGACTCAAATCTGGTCAACCTTATGCGTTTTATGGTATCACGGGACATCTCCTCAAGGCTCAGAGGAACAGTTATCCGGAGGTCTTCCCCTGGTTTCGGTCCAGAGCGCCGCGCCCTCGGCTGTGCTTGAAAACCGAAGAAACTGCCCAGAAGGTCGCCAAAGAAATCCCCAAATATGTCACGGAGATCATCGTAGTGGGAGAAGTCCTGCCAGGTGAAGTTCGGCCCGCCGGTGGCAAACGAGACATCCCCATAGGTATCATAGGCCTTCCTTTTGTCCGGATCCATGAGGACCTCGTATGCCTCTGAGATCTCCTTGAACCGTTCCTCGGCCTCGGCCTTAGCCTCCGGCGGCACTCTATCCGGATGATACTTCAAGGCCAGTCGCCTGTAGGCCTTCTTGATCTCATCTGGTGTGGCGTTCTTATCAACGCCCAGAATCCCGTAGTAATCCTTGGTCGGCATTAACTATCCCACCACCTTGTAATCCGTATCATGGGGACCTTCATCGCCTCCTTCGCCAGTGTTCTCTGGTCCGGAGGGTGATTCTCCGCCCTGTGGTCCCTGGGATTGGTATATCTTGGTCGCTATCCTGTTCCAGGCCTCCTGAAGGTTCTCGTATGCTGTCCGTATGGCCCCCGCGTCATCCCCGCTCATCCTGTCCCTGAGCTCCCCGGAGAGCCTGGTTATCTCATCCCGTTCTTCCTTGGTCATCTTGTCCCCGAAATCCTTCATTGATCTCTCAACGGAGAAGAGGTATCCGTCCGCCTGGTTCTTCAGGTCAACCAGCTCCTTCCTGCGTTTATCCTCTTCAGCGTGGCGTTCTGCCTCCTCAACAAGCCTCTGGACCTCATCATCCGTGAGGCCGCTCCTGGCGTGAATCTTTATCTGAGATTCCTTGCCGGTGGCCTTTTCTTTAGCGTGGACATGCAGGATTCCGTTGGTGTCTATGTCAAAGGTCACCTCTATCTGGGGGACGCCGCGGGGCGCCGGGGGAATCCCGGTTAGCTCAAACTGGCCGAGCAATCGGTTCTCGCCGGCTATGGGGCGTTCGCCCTGATAAACCTTGATGAGAACCGAGGGCTGGTTGTTCTCCGCTGTCGTGTATATCTTGGTCTTTTTGGTGGGTATGGTGGTGTTTCTGGGTATTACCACATCAAAACCGCCGTAGAGGACCTCAACTCCAAGCGAAAGCGGGGTCACATCAAGAAGAACTATGTCCCTGTCAGCGTATTCGCCAGCGATTATGCCCGCCTGGATTGCCGCGCCAACCGCCACAACCTCGTCCGGGTTTATGCCCTTGTGCGGGGTCTTGCCAAAGAAGTTCCTCACTGCCTCCTGGACAGCCGGCATCCTGGTCTGACCTCCGACCAGAATGACCTCATCTATCTCAGAGGGCGAGAGCCCAGAATCCTCAAGCGCCTGCCTGCATATGGTTATTGTCTTGTCAATCAGGTCCTGGACCATGGCCTCAAGCCTGGACCGGGTCAGGGAGACATCAAGGTGGTGTTTCTCGTAGAGGAAGGGTATCTTTATTGGGGTCTCCATCTTGAAGGAAAGCTCCTTCTTTGCCTTCTCGGCGGCTTCCCTTATCTGCTGGAGGGCTTGCGGGTTGCCTCGGAGGTCAACGCCGGATTGGGCCTTGAAGGTCTCAAGTAGCCAGTCTGTTATGCGTATGTCAATGTCGTCGCCGCCGAGGTGAGTGTCACCGGATGTACTCTTGACCTCAAAGACCCCCTCCGCGAGCTCCAGTATGGATATGTCAAAGGTGCCACCACCCAGGTCATATACCGCGACGCGGAGGCTCTTTTCGGTCTTGTCAAGGCCATAGGCCAGAGCGGCCGCTGTCGGCTCCGGGAGTATGCGCATTACCTCAAGCCCAGCAATGGTCCCAGCGTCCTTCGTAGCCTGGCGTTGGGCGTCGTTGAAGTAGGCCGGAACCGTTATGACGGCCTTGTTTATCTTCTGACCGAGATAGCTCTCCGCGGCCTCTTTGAGATACTTCAGTATGCGTGCCGATATTTCCTCCGGGGAGTAATTCCTGCCTTCGGCCGGGATAAATATCTCAGCGCGTCCCTCCTTGCCCTCAACCACCTTGTATGACAGCCTGGTGACATCCTCCCTTGCCTCCGAGAACCTCTTTCCCATGAGACGTTTCACCGAATAGACGGTGTTGGCTATGTTCATGACTGCGGATCGCTTTGCCAGCGAGCCGACAAGGGTCTCCTTTCCGTCAAAGGAAACCACTGATGGGGTTATCCGTTCGCCCTCCGGGTTAGGGATAATAACCGGCTCGCCGCCCATAGTTATCGCTACCGCTGAATTCGTGGTCCCCAGGTCTATTCCGATTATCCTCTCGCTCATCTCTCCTTATCCTCCGTTTCCTTTGCTTCCCCATGGCGCAGTTCCACCACCACCCTCGCTGGTCTCAGGATCCGGCCCCTGAACTCATAGCCAGGGGCAAGCATATCTGCCACGAGGCAGGTATTGCCCTCGCCCATGGTTTCAACCGCTTCCATGAGGCCGGGATTGAACTCCTGTCCCTTGGCAATCTCTATCCTACGAGCGCCTATGGATTCCAAAGAATGATTTATCTCATCCCTTATCATGTTTATTCCGGATAGGAGGGCATCTGGATCCGGGTTGTCCCTAGCATATTCTATGGCCCTTTCCATGCTGTCCAGGGCCGGCAACAGAGCGAAAACTACCCTTTCCGCGCCCCGTCGCTCCGCTTCCTCGGCCTGACGCCGGGCCTCGGCCCGAAGGTTTTCCAAATCGGCCATTGCCCTTGCACAGGCGTCCCTGTAGCGATTTCTCTCTTCGGTAAGGCCGCGGAAAAATTCGGACAATCTCTCACCAAACCCTTTGCCCAAAATCAGCTTATATTAATAACGGTTTTCGCGTGGACTGTCAAGGGCCAATCTCCAGAATCGTTATCCGGTGCGATTTGCGCTTTTGACCCGAGTTCGGATCCGTTCGGTCTTCCCGAATACCCTAATACATGATCCTGCGTGGGAAAGCGGGTTATAATTTCTCCCCTGAAGGAACCACGAGAGCTAGCGAGAGAAATAGCCATTGCGCTTGCTGACAAAAAGGCAACGGATGTAATGGTAATGGACCTGACGGAAGTAGCACCGTTCATAGCGGATTTCTTTGTCCTGGCGACAGCGTTGACCCGCGACCACGCGAGGTCCCTGGCGGATACGACAGAGGAAACATTGATCAAAAATGAACGAACGCCTCACCATACCGAGGGATACTCAAAAGCGAGGTGGATACTCGTGGACGCGGACGAGGTTGTCATCCACATAATGACTCGCGACGCGAGGGAGTTCTATGCCATAGAATCCCTGTGGGGGGACGTTAGAATTGAGAGATATGGGAACGAGGGCTGAGCTGGAAAAATTGCTCTCTGAGCGCTTCGGCCAGGAAGCGGTGCGTCTTGAGGAACCGAGAGCCGAGGAATTCGGAGACTACACTACGAACCTGGCTTTTCGCCTCGCCAAAACCGAACGTCGCAGTCCGGACGAGAAGGCGGAGGAGATCGCGCTGTTTCTTGAGGGACATCCCGATGTTGCCAGGTGCGAAGTGGCAAAGGGTTTTGTCAACATTTGGCTGAGAGATGAGGCATTTTTCCGTGCCGCTAGGGAGGCAATCGCGGATCCGGTCAAATACACCTCATCCGGGCTCGGACGTGGCAAAAGAATACTTTATGAGTTTGTCTCCGCGAACCCAACCGGACCCCTGAATGTGGTCTCAGCGAGGGCCGCGGCAGTGGGTGATTGCCTGGTTAAGCTGGCAAGGAGGTGTGGTTTCCAGCCAGAGGCCGAGTTTTACGCTAATGATGCTGGTGGACAAATAAAAGCCCTCGGCGAAAGCGTCGCGTGGAGGCTTGGCGAAAGGGCCGAGGCGCCGCCTGATGGATACCTTGGCGAATACCTGATTCCGGTTGCAGAAGAACTGCAGAAACGCGGAATACCGCCTGCGGATTACGGCAAGGAAGCCGCCATGGTTTTCCTCAAAAGAAACATGGACACCCTGGCCCGGTTTGGGGTGAGGTTTGACAGGATAACCCGCGAGAGCGAAATAAGAATATCACATTACAGAGACGAGCTCCTCCGGCTCCTGGAGGGAATGACCATCAAAAAGGAGGAAGCGGTTTTTCTGCCCGGTGAGCAGACAGGGGGCGAGAAGGACAGGGTCCTGATCAGGCGCAGTGGTGAGCCGACCTACCTGTTCTGGGACATGGCATATCACCTGCACAAAAACGCGAGGGGTTATGACGAGATGGTGAACCTCCTCGGCCCGGATCACCAAACAGAGGCCGCGGTTCTCATAGCGGGGTTAAGCCTGATCGGGATTAAGAACATACGGGTAAAAATAATCCAGCAAGTTCACCTGATCCGAGGAGGCCAGAAGATAAAGATGTCAAAAAGAAAGGGGGAGTTCTACAGCATGGAGGACCTAATGGAAGAAGTGGGGACAGACGCGGCAAGGTTTTTCCTGCTTATGCGCTCGACATCACAACCCCTTGAGTTTGATCTGGACCTGGCAAAGACCCTCGCCTCGGAGAATCCGGTCTATTATGTCCAGTATCTCCACGCCAGGTGCTGTTCGCTGGAGGATTTTGGTAGGGAACGGGGAATCGCGCCTGATCCGCAGAAATTCCGACTGTTAAACGAACCGGAGGAAAGAAACATTCTTAGGAAACTCCTATATCTGCCGGACATCATTGAGGGCGCGTGTAAGACAGAGGAGCCACACCTGCTCTCACATTATCTCCTATCCCTGGCCGGGTTGTTCCACGGGTATTACCAGCGTCACAGGATAATCACGGACGATAGGGAGCTTTCGGCCGCACGACTGGCGCTGGCAGTAGCGGTGAAGGCCTGCATAAGGGAGGGTCTTTCGCTAATGGGGGTGTCCGCGCCGGAGAGGATGTGATGAGGATAACATTTCTTGGGGCCTGCAGGACAGTGACAGGGTCCATGCATCTCGTTGAGGCTGACGGGATCAGGTTCCTCGTGGACGCAGGCATGTTCCAGGGTGAGAACGAGGAACTCAACTGGGAGGATCTCGCTTTTGATCCCGCCAGCATAGACCATGTAATCCTGACCCACGCGCACATAGATCACATCGGACTCCTGCCGAGGCTGGTGAGGGAGGGCTTCAGAGGCCAGGTCATAACCCACAGGGCAACCCTCGATCTGGCTGGTCTCATGCTTGAGGACTCGGTTCAGGTTCAAAAAGAAGACCTCGCGACGGAGAACCGCAGGAGATTGCGACGGGGCCTGCCGGAACTCAGACCCCTATACGATGAAAACGACCTCAGGAAAGCGATGAGGCTCTTCAGGCACGGGATAAACTACGGGGATGAGATTGAACTGGGCCGTGGGCTGAGCCTCACCCTTCACGACGCGGGACACATACTTGGTTCGGCGTTCGTTGAGATAGACTACAGAGGAAAGAGGGTGATCTTCTCCGGAGATGTTGGCAACACTGGCAAGCCGGTGATCCGCGACCCATCAACTCCGAGGAAGGCGAACCTGCTTGTCATGGAATCAACATACGGCGACAGGCTACACGGATCAATAAATGAGACGGTTGAACAGCTCGGCAGGATAATCGCTGAGACATTTGAGCGCGGGGGAAATGTGATCGTTCCCTCTTTCGCCCTGGAGCGCGCGCAGGACATCATTTATTATCTCAGGGAACTCTACGAGGCCGGAAAACTTCCCGATGGAAGATATTTCTTGGACAGCCCCCTGGCCATAGACGCGATGAATGTATTTCGCGCTCACCCTGAGTCCTATGACCAGGAGGCAAGGGATCTTTTTCTGGAAAGAAGGGACCTTTTCGTTTTTCCTGGCCTTCGTTTTACCAGGACGCCCGAGGAATCAAAATCACTGAATTCACTGAGGGAAAAGGCAGTAATAATAGCATCCGGAGGAATGTGCGTTGGCGGCCGTATAAAGCATCACCTGAAACACCACCTCTGGAGGGAGGAAAACTCCATAGTCTTCACTGGTTATCAGGCAAAGGGAACCCTAGGCAGGGACATAGCCGAAGGTGCGAAAGAGGTTGAGATATACTGGGAGCGCATTGCTGTCAGGGCTCAGGTTCACATGCTTGACGGGTTCTCCGCACACGCTGATCAGAAGGGCCTCATGGACTGGTGCTCTGCCGCGGAGCCGGAGGAAATCATACTGGTTCACGGGGAACCAGGGGCGCAGGATGAACTGATCGTCAAGCTGGCCGAGAGGGGGATAAGGGCAAGGGCGGCCGAGAGGGGGGATGTGCAGGATTAAACATTTTTGAGACCTCTGATAAAGTCCCTTTTGGATCCCTTTTTTCTTTCATGGGCATAGTATAAAGCTCCTGGTCAAACTCCTGCAACTTTTGTGATCCTCGTGATCCTTTCCCCGGATGTGCTCATTTTTGATTCTCAGCATACCCCCCTGGTTTGAGAAAGCCCGGATGGGTCAG
>JBMFOM010000001.1:0-111198 GCA_049969615.1 Caldifarciminota bacterium | reverse complement strand
GCTGACCCATCCGGGCTTTCTCAAACCAGGGGGGTATGCTGAGAATCAAAAATGAGCACATCCGGGGAAAGGATCACAACAGCTGAGCTCTCATATATTCCCACCTCCATACCCCTGGTGCAAAAGTGGCTATTTGGAAACACACACCCCGCAGCTTTAAGCTTTGTCCATGAGCTTATTTCTTCTTGCAGCTCTGAATCCCCATTGGGTTTTCTTCACTGACAAGGGCCCCGTTGGCCCTTCGGACTACGATCAGGCCTGGGCCTCGCTTTCCGAGAAAGCGCAGGCAAGGCGTATCAAGCACCATTTCACGGTCGGATTCGGTGACCTTCCGGTTTATCAGCCATATGTATCATGGATAGAAGATATGGGTCCCGTTTTTATTGGCGCATCCCGTTGGCTCAACGGGGCCGCGTTCTGGATGGAGGACGAGGACATCCCCAGGATAAAGTCCCTGGCCTTCGTCCGGGAGATAAGGCCGGTCGCGAGGATGGCCCACCCGGAGGTCAGGGTATTGGACGGGGTTCCCTCAAGATGGGACCCTTCCCAATACGGACTCTCATATGACCAAGCCGCGATGATGCAGGTTCCATGGGCTCACGACCAGGGCTATGATGGCACTGGCGTTCTCATAGGGTTTCTTGACACAGGCTTTCACATTCAGCCAGGCGACCGACATCACGCTTTTGACAGCATGCGGGTCATTGCCCAGTGGGACTTCATAGACGGGGACACTATTGTCTGGGATCAGGGCGGCGACCCCTGGAACCAGGATTTCCATGGCTCAATATGCTCCGCGACGGTGGGTGGATACTGGCCAGGAGAATTCATAGGCATAGCGCCCAGAGCCCAGTTCGCGCTTGCCAAGACCGAGGACACGGGCGACGAACAGCCCATAGAAGAGGTCTGGTATGTCCAAGGCCTTGAGTGGCTTGAGGGCTTGGGTTGCGACCTAACCTCATCCTCGCTTGGTTACATAGACTGGTATAACTACTCTGACCTTGATGGCGATCACGCCGTGACAACAGTCGCGGTTGATTCAGCCGCGGAGCGTGGCCTCCTCTGTGTTACCGCGATGGGCAATTCTGGTCCCATGCCGGGAACCCTTATTGCTCCCGCGGATGCGGACAGTTGCATATCCGTCGGTGCGGTTGATTCTGACTCGGTTGTCACGGATTTCTCATCTCGTGGCCCCACCTATGACGGCAGGATAAAGCCAGAACTCTCCGCACAGGGCAACACCACCTATTCCGTTGACCCATACACCACGAACTGGTATGATTATTATGCCGGAACATCCCTTGCAACACCGCTTATAGCTGGGGTCACGGCGCTCTTGATCCAGGCGAGGCCCAGCCTGACCAATATGGAGATAAGGCAGGTCCTCATGGAGACAGCGTCAAACGCTGGTAGTCCCAATAATGATATAGGATGGGGGATTCCTAATCTCAAAGCCGCCATAGAGGCTTCTGTTGGCGAGGGCGCCGGAACTTCGCCTCCGCCTGGATTCCGCCTCATGGGCTATACTCTAGTGCTCAATGCGGGGAAGCCCGGCAGGTTCTCCCTTTATGATGTTGCTGGAAGGGCTGTTCTTTCGCGGGATATAACAAAGGGTGAAAACCGGATTTCTCTTGCTGGACTGGCTTCTGGTGTTTATCTCCTAAAGTCCCCTGGATTGGCCGGCAAGTTCATCCTTGAATAGGGAAAAGATGTCTTTGGCGGCCGATCGCGGAAAACAGGCGCGTTCTCTTATCCCGGAACAAACCCGTCTTTTTCAGGGTCAATAAGAATGTTATGAAAAAGTTAATGCTCTCGACAGTGCTTGCGGTTTTGGGTTGTATAGCAACCACGAGGCCCGCTGATTGGGCTATATCTCCTTCCTATGATTTCACTAAGACATACAGGCTTGCGCTGGTATCCGACGGCGGTTATCTGAGCGACGCGGCATACAACCAGGTTTCCCTTCAGCTACTGAAGGTCGGAAACATTACGGTGCTTGAGCGCGAACGGGTTGAGGGAGTGCTTTCGGAACAGGAATTCGGAGTCTCGGGGGCAGTTGATCCGGCCTCATCCGGGCGCATAGGAAGGCTGACAGGTGCGGATGTGGTCGGCATAGTTTCCTTCACCGGAGGCAGTGTCGTGGTGAAACTGATTGATTCCGAGACAGGCGAGGTCCTATACATGGGCCAGGGGATTGGCACAGATTTCAACACCGCATCTGAGAGGGCTTTAGCCCCACTTCTGGAAGAGGCAAAAAAGCAAAAGTAGCTTTTGTGAGAGTTTGTTCATGCTAGGGAGCGGTTATACGAACCACTCCTGATTTTTGACCGGCTTGATTTCTAGCCTTTTCCCAGAACATAATTTTACGTCTATCCCCGATAGGATGGAGATGATTTCCACCGGATACGACCTCATTATCATTGGCGGAGGCCACGCTGGTTGTGAAGCCGCTCTAGCCTCATCCCGTCTCGGCGGCAAGGTTCTGCTCATTACTCTGCACAAGGAGAAAATCGGCGAGATGAGCTGCAATCCCGCCATAGGGGGGCCCGGTAAATCCCAGCTGGTCAGCGAGATTGACGCGCTAGGCGGGGTGATGGGCATTGCCGCGGACGCCTCTGCCGTTCAGACCAAGATATTGAACAGCAGTCGTGGACCAGCTGTCCGTGCGCTCCGGGCCCAGTGTGTCAGGAAGAGATATCGCGAGGCAATTCAGGAAAGGATATTTTCGGATCCGAGCATTGTTGTTCTTGAGGATGAGGCGGTTGAGCTTTTGATTGAGAAAGATCGGGTATCTGGGGTGCTAACCAGAACCGGAAAGTCTTTGAGGTCTGGGGCTGTTTTGCTTGCTACGGGGACATTCCTGGGCGGCAGAATATTTTTTGGCAAGGAATCCCGCGCATCCGGCAGGATGGGCGAGGCACCCGCCATAGCTCTTTCCGAGAGTCTCAGAAGGGCTGGGCTTTCTCTTGGCAGGCTAAAGACCGGCACATCCCCACGAATAGACGGCCAGACCGTTGATTTCTCGGAGCTTGAGATTTATGAGGGAGATAAACCGGCCCGCGGCTTCCATCTTCTTAACCGGGTGCTTGAGATAATGGATGAAATGCCATGCTGGCTGAGCAGGACCAACGATCGCACCGCGGCCTTGGTCCTAGAAAACCTTGGGTCCTGCCCCCTGTTTGACGGCAGGGTGGCCTCCAGGGGGCCGAGATACTGCCCCTCATTTGAGGCAAAGGTCGTGAATTTCCCCCAGGTAAAATCGCATAGGGTAATACTTGAGCCAGAGGGGCCGCATACCCCCGAATACTACCTGAACGGGTTCTCAACCTCAATGCCGCCAGATGTCCAGCTCAGTATGCTCAGGACAATACCCGGCCTTGAGCGCGTTGAGATGATGAGGCCTGGCTACGCTGTTGAATACGACTATTCCGATCCACGGGATCTTTTGCCAACACTTGAGCACAGAAGGGTCAGGGGGCTTTATCTCGCGGGCCAGATAAACGGGACATCCGGCTATGAGGAGGCCGCGGCCCAGGGCCTTATCGCGGGAGCGAACGCTCTTGGCGCAGGACTCGTTCTCTCAAGAACAGAAGCCTATATTGGTGTGATGATTGATGACCTGGTGACAAGGGGGGTTGACGAGCCATACAGGCTTTTCACCTCCTCGGCAGAGTTTCGGCTTTTGTTACGGATGGATAACGCGCACGAGCGCCTCGTGCCCATCGGATGGAGAAAAGGCCTTGTTCCGTCGGAGACATGGCGAGTTTTTGAAGAATATCAACATGAATTGAACTTTGTTCTGGGGCATTTAAAATCACACAGGATTCCTGCACGAAAAGCCAGCGCACTCGGCCTGGCAATGGGTTCAACGGCATTTTCCGCGCTATCCAGTCCTAGCGTTTCGTATCAGGACCTGGTGAAGCTTGGCCTTGCCCCGCCGGTCTCGCCCCGTGTTTCCGAAAGGGTCAAGATAGAGGCTCTCTATTCAGGCTACATCAAAAGGGCAGAACTGGAGGCAAGACGTATCCAAGAAGCTGAGAGCGAATCCCTGCCGGAGGGCCTTGATTATTCGGCAATAGAGAGCATATCCCGCGAGGCGCGCGAGAAGCTTGCAAAAGCTAGGCCACGGAACATGGCCTCTGCCCTGAGAATACCCGGAATAACTCCAGCTGATGTCATGGCGGTTTATCAGCACCTGAGAAAAACCCGGTAGAGATCTGGCCCATGTTCCCCGGGTCAGACTTTCCGGTCCGACGACAGGTTGGAAAACCTGCTCTGGGAAGGGTTTGTGGGTTTCGGGGCCTTTTCCCGGCCGTGGCCCCCAGCGTGGAGGTTGGGGCTAAACATAATTGGGATAACGAGCAACCGAATCTAGTAATACGCGACCGAGCCGTCCGGGAGCCTTATCTTGACTGAGCGCATCCAAAGCTGGGGTCGCCACCAATACTCGTTTTCCTTATACCATTGAACAGTCCTCGCCAGGCCGTCCTCAAGCCTGACCTCCGGCTCCCAATCAAGCAGTTCCCTTGCCTTCCCTATTCCAGCGATGTGGCGCTGGACATCCCCTGGCCTTTCCGTCATGTGCGCGAGGCATTCCTCGGATTTTCCGAGTATCCGGAGAACCGCGCTCGCCATTTCCCTGACGCTTGTTGCCCTTCCCGTCCCCAGGTTTATGACCTGGCCAACCACCCTGCTTGACGGCGCCAACAGAGCGGCTTCAACGCCCCTGGTTGTATCCTCAACGAATAGCCAGTCCCGTGATGCCTCGCCCGTGCCGAATATTGTGAGAGGCTCGTCCATGAGCGCGCTTGTGATTAACCGGGGAACTAGCTTCTCCAGGTGCTGATAAGGGCCATAGTTGTTGAACGGCCTGATTATCACCCCGGGAATCCCATAGGAGACCAGATATGACCAGACCAGCCTATCCGCGCCGGTTTTCGCGGCCGCATAAGGTGTTGTTGGCAGTAGGGGATGATCCTCGTTCATGGGATCGGTTATCGCGGAGCCATAGACCTCGGAGGTTGATATATGAATGAATCTCTCCACCCTTCCCGCCCACCTGTAAACAGCAGAGACGACTGACTGCGTTCCCAGGACATCGGTCTGAAAGAAGACCCTGTCATTATAAAGTGAGCGAGAGACATGCGTTTCCGCGGCATAGTGCACGATATAATCGGACCGGGAGACCAGCTCGTTGACCAAGTGCAAGTCATTTACATCTCCATACCAGAACTCAAACCTGGGGCTTTCCTTTATTGCTTGCGGAATATTGTCAGGGTTGCCAGCGTAGGTCAGCGCGTCCAAGACAATGATGTGCCAGTCCTCATGCTTTTCGTGCATCTTCCTCACGAAGTCAGATCCCATAAACCCGGCGCCGCCGGTGACCAGGAGAGTCTTCATACTGAAAGGATAAAGCGGGGGATTGTCCTGGCGCAATTTCCTTTGTGCTAATACTCGTCCGCAATTGGGTTATTCCGTAACCCTTCAGCTACCCAATCCTAAACCGGCTGGCGGCGATGTAAAACCCCTGGTCTCGGGATCTTTGTGCCTCCGCGAGTGATCCCAGGCTACAAAGAGCCATTTCCACTCGTCTTGTCATGAATAGCTACGAGCAACGAATAACGAGCAACCAATATAATTTGCAGGTGATCCGCGGAGCCTTTCACTTGCACTCGTCTCTGTCGTCTGACGGGCATGGCGATTTCCGGGACTGGGCACTCTGGGCGAAGGGCCAAGGACTTTCTTTCCTGATATTCACCGAACACGAGCCGGATGTTGACCCCGCGGAACTCGCTTGCATGCCGGATGAAATAGCGGGGGTCAAGCTCCTCTGGTTCACCGAAAAGGAGG
Source organism: Caldifarciminota bacterium (assembly GCA_049969615.1). Lineage (GTDB taxonomy): Bacteria > Hydrothermota > Hydrothermia > JBDRYB01 > JBDRYB01 > JBDRYB01. Next base: position 105,348 of record JBMFOM010000001.1, on the reverse strand, counting down.
ACAAGTTCTTGCATTGGGTTGAATTGCCCGGATTATCGGTTCTGCTTCACCCCGGCGAGCCAAAGGGTCCCGCGAAACTTTTCGCGTGCGCGGAGGCCTGGAACCTGAAACGCGACGGGCCTTATCCATCGCGCCGGGTCCTCAGGATGTTTGCGGGCCAGGACATCCTGTTTATTGGCGGGTGCGACATCCACGCGCCGGGCTATACGCCCATAGTCCTGGAGGTTGAGGACGGACCGGACGATATCCTGGTTTCCCTCCGGGAAGGAAGGTTTGTTTCCCGCAGGGGAAGAGTCGCGCTTTACCCGGACGGTAGGGTTGAGGGCGCTGGGATTGGCTGGGGCCTCTGGGAGGGACTTATGGCCGGATACCGTGGCCTAAGGTGGATAGCGAGGAAGCTCGGCCTGGCAAAGGCTCTGCGCTGGCTCAGGAGGAGACTCAGGAGATGAAGGGTAGGCGGGTTCTCCTTTACCATAACATAACTGACAGGGATGGATTTCTCTGGCACCTGGATTTCCTCTCGCGATTCCCTTCAGCTCACGCGTCTGGAATACTTGAGGCCCCGTCCCCTCGCGTCGCGATCAGCTTTGACGATGGCTGGACGGATCTGCTCTGGGTCTTTCCTGAACTAAAGGCGAGGGGCCTCACCGCTACGCTCTTCTTGACAACCACCCTGCCAGAGCTCAGGGAATCCGGTTCCTGGGAGAGTTTTGTCTGTGAGAGATTCCCCCGTCTTAGCCAGAAAGGCCCGCTTGTTCCCTTATCTTGGAATGAACTGCGTGATCTCTTGAAAGATGGCCTTGAGATAGGTTCCCACGGCCACAGGCATATCAGGTTTGGCCAGGAGGCAGGGGAAGAACTCAGGATTTCAAAAGAGCTGATAAAGGAGAACCTTGGCGTTGATGCCAGGATATTCGCTTATCCCTATGGAAGGCGCAGAGACATTGAACTGGGGGCGAGGAATCTCCTTCCTGCCTGCGGGTATGAGATGGCCTTTATTGGCCACGGTTGGTCGGTTCCCGATAATTGCGATCCTCTCTTGGTTCCCAGACACCCGATAAAGGACTCGTGGCCTATCACCCGGCTGGAGAACATCCTGCTGGGGAAGGCGGATGCCAGGGAAAGATTATCTTGGTGGGTTCAAGGACTCGTTCGCCAGTTCTGAAGAATATTCACTCGCCGGGTGTAATCTCTATGGTCAGATAGCTCACCCAGTTGTAGGGTTGGTTTTGTGGCATGCCTTTGCTGTATGCCCAGATCATGGCCTCGTAATTTCCTTTTTTCCAGTCCGATATGTCCAGGTCCAGATAAACGTCTTCTGAGTCAGAGTCAAACGCGCCGTCAAAGGTCTCCAAATACTTGATCCTGCGCAGGAAGTGGGTTCAAACCTCACTTAGGCTCAAATCTCCTGAGGAACGCCTCCATCCTGAAGATATACTGGAGCTTGTCCGGCTTCTCCGGCGCGAAAACGGCCATGTCCAACATGTAAAACTTTCCGCGCTCATTGAAAGCTATTATCTTGAAAGGTCCTCCCGCAACCCTGGCGTCGTTCTGCCAAACGCCCCAAATGACCAATGCGGGATTGCCCCTGAACCTGGTTTCCTCGGTCTCAACAAGCTCCCGGAGGGAATAATCCCCATCGTAAAAAGCGCCAGTTAGCTCGTCCCTGAGATCAAGGATGGTCCTAGGGTCAAGCGCACGGGGCGCGTTCTCCCTGTAAATAAAGAAGAATTGGTCCGGGTTGTGCTTTGCCATCGCGAGGAAGTTTTCTTCCTCTTTCACGAATGCCCAGCCATCTGGCAAGTCTATCTTGTAGCCGTATTCCTCCTTTATTGTATTGGCGAATTTCCTGTTCCTGCCGGGGTAATAAGTGAGCCGCGAATAGAGGAACATTACCCTTTCGTTCATTTTTTCTTTGAGGATGGGCGTTATTGCTGTGAGCGATCCATACAAACCCTCTTCCTTTTCGCCAAATAGGCCTATGATATAGTCGTCACGGACAAAACCGCCCCGTTTTTCTGAGAGACCCTGCTGGGGATCGGGGAACACTGATAGATAAAGATTGAAGGTGGGAGAGGATGGCGTGGCCAGGATGATGACATTCTTGTAGCCCTTCCAGTCCCTCTGGAATTCCTCTGGCGTGACAAAGGTCAGCTTAAAGAGACTCTCCGGCTGTGGGGTCTGTATCATCCTGAAGGTCTCCGATTGCAGGTGAGTCGCGACCCGCCTCAGGTCATCCGAATATACCACAACCCAGCACCTCTCATCGCCCCTGGCATAGCGCTCTATCTTGGGGAAACAAGCAATGCCCAAAATGACCAATAGATAGATTTTTCTCATGGGCAAATTATAACCCTTTTTCTGGGTAGGATCATGTATTGAGGCCCCTGATAAAGTAGCAATAACTCACTGGTTTAGTGGAGAAGCACCCTGTCCAAGAGAACAGGGTTCTATGATCGTTCCCGTTCTTTCGCCCATTAATATCCCGGCTATATCATATTCACCCTCATGTTTTTCAGGAAGATAATCCACGCGCTCTCTGGTCTCCTGGGTATTGGTGTTTTGTTATTTCCGAAGCCCATCATGGTGGCCATTTGTGCGTGTGGACTCATTTTAGCTGGCCTGGTTGATGCGATCAGGCTAAGGTGGGGTTTTAAGGGATTGCCCGGGCCCATAAAGCGGTTCTTTAAGGAAAAGGAGGGCCGAACCATATCCGGATCAACAGCCCTCCTCGCCAGCTATTTATTTCTGGTCGCGCTGTTTCCGGCCCCGGTCTCGGCGTTCGCCATCCTTTTCTTCTCAGTGGGTGATCCCCTAGCCTCATTCTCCGGAAAATACTTTCCGCTTTGGCGTTTCAGGGAAAAAAGCGTTGGTGGTGCAATTGCCTTCTTGGTTGTCGGTATCATCCTTAGCATAACTTTACCCGGATTGAGCTTTTGGATTAAAATATGTGCCGCGTTGATTGGTGCGCTGGCTGAGTTTCTGGCCAGAGATGTGGACGATAACCTTATGGTGCCGGTGGCAGTTGGAATAGTGTTTGTGGCTCTGGAGAAACTCCTTGGCCAGTAGCTTTGGGATTGATGATCCCTCGCGGTGGATGTTGTCGTGAGGGGTGAGCTTTTGATGTTAGGAAAACCATTTTTTAGGAGGTTTAGGTAAGATGAAGAGAGCGCTTCTGTGCATAGTTGGTGCTGGAATGATGATTGCCGGGTGCACGCCCGGTGTGGTCAGAAACCCTGACCTTACGATGAAGTATCCCGAGGCCGCGAAGGCGAAGTCGTCTGAGCTGAAGAAGGACTATGCCGGAGCCGAACAGGCCTACAAGAGCCTCGCGCAGAAAAACATCCCTAATATAGAGCGGTTCTGGGTTCTCCTGAACATGGCTGATCTCTATTACGACAAATTGGGCAAGCCGGACAAGGCCGCGGCCGCTGTTGATGAGGCGGGCAAGCTTCTGCCGGAGAAAAATCCCCTTCAGGATGAGGTCCTGTACAGGAAAGGACTCTGCCTTGAGGTGATGGGCCAGACCGTTGACGCGGCAAAGGCATACGAGCACGTCGCCACCCAGTTCAGACAGAGCCCGTGGTCTCAGGACGCACTTGAAGGCGTCGAGCGCGTTTTTGAACGCAACTTCAAGGAATACGCCGCGATGCTCATTAATCCCGCCACCGGGGATACCATTTATATAACCAAGCTCCAGGTGGACAAGGCCCTTGACCAGATACCCCCCATGTATCGCCCAAGGTATGAGACGCCTGAGGGCAAGGTTGAGCTCATAGAGCGTTTGCTGGACGAGGAGCTTTCTCTCCTGGAAGGCGCCAACCTTCGGTTGGACACCTTGTCCGATGTCGCGAAGGAGATAGACAGAGCGAGGGTAAGTGCTCTCCAGAGGGTCTATTACACCGAAGAGGTCCAGAACAAGGTGGATATAGAGGAGAAGGAGATAAAGAAGTATTACGCTGACCACATGGAGGAGTTCAAACAACCCGGCCAGGCCAGGGTGAAGCGCATAGTAGTCAAAACCCAGGACGAGGCCAACCAGGTTGCCACGAGGATCAAGGCTGGCGAAAATGTGGACTCGCTGGCGAACGAGCTCACCCTCTTCAAGCATGAGGCCAGCAGGGGAGGGGAGTTTATAGTTTATTCCACGCAGGATGCCTACAAGCTCTTCTACGACGGTGTCATGGCGCTGAAGGACTCGGTTGGCGTTGCCCAGGTTGATGACACCCTGTGGGCTGCCGTGAAGATCCTTGAGAAGAAAGAACCCGGCTACAAAACCCTTGAGGAGGTCAGGTCTCAGATAATCCGCTCCCTCCGGAGCGACAAGGAGCGCGCGGCTTGGGACGCCAAAAGGGCTGATCTCAGAAAGAAGTATGGGGTGAAGGTGATGATAGACACCCTAACCCAGGAACTGCCGGAGACCCTCGCGGTCATCGCCGCGATGGATAAGGCCATTACTAGGAAGGACTTTGAGGACAAGCTTGCCGAGATACCGCCCATGTTCAAGGCCAGATATGAACAACCTTCCGGAAGAGCCATGCTCGTTGACAACATGATTGACGAGGCGGTTGTCACCGTGGACGCTGACGCGCATAAATTCTTCCTCAAGGCCTCGGTGGTGAGCGAGATGAACACTTCCCGGCGCAGGGCCTTGATGGGCGGATACTATTCCACCCAGATAAGGTCAAAGGTTACCGTTACTCCGGATGAGATAAGCAAGTATTACGGGGATCACAAGGAAGACTTCAGGGTTCCCGCGCAGGTCAAGTGCCAGCGTATAGTCGTCAAGGACAAGAAGCAGGCGAACGAGATACTCGGCACGGTCAAGAAGGGATCCCTTCCGTTTGATTCCCTTGCCATGAAGTTCTCCATCCTTCAGGGTGAGGCCCGCAGGGGCGGCTCGGTCACCGTCTTTGAGAAACAAGAACCGCTTAATTTCTACAAAGCTGTCTCAACTAAAAAGGCTGGCTGGCTCGGCGTTGTCCCCTTTGCTGATACTGCTTGGGCAGTCGTAAGGGTGGAAGAGGTTCAGAAAGCCTCTTATCGCCCGCTTGATGAGGTCAACCCACAGATAGAGAGAACGATAAGGGCGGAAAAGGAAAAGGACCTGGCCTTCAAGCTCAAGGATGAGCTCAAGAAGAAGTATAGTGTAGTCATATACATAGAAACCACCGAGGGGGGCGAAGGTCAGCCAAAACCGCCCACCCCGCCCGAAGGGGATTAAAGGGATTGTGGTGGGCTAGGGGCATCATGGGCTAGATAGCCCATGATTTGGAAAAACAGGAAGAGAAAATGAGTATCCTTGTTGATGAGAGTACGCGTGTAGTTGTTCAAGGGATAACCGGAAGGGATGGCAGTTTCCACGCGAAGGCCATGAAGGATTACGGCACGAATGTTGTTGCGGGTGTGACACCAGGCAAGGGTGGCCAGCATATAGAAGGTATTCCAGTTTTCAACACCGTGGCCGAGGCCGTCAGGGAAACCGGCGCTAACACCTCCTGCATATTCGTGCCCGCCTTTGCGGGTTATGATGCCATACTTGAGGCCGCGGACGCCGGCGTGAAGCTAGTGGTTGCCGTGACAGAGGGTATACCTTCCGGAGACATGGAAAGGGCAGTCCGTTTCCTGGATGAGAGGGGCGTAAAGCTTATAGGCCCCAACTGTCCGGGAATAATATCCCCCGGAAAGGCAAAGGTTGGAATACTGCCTGGCCGTATTTTTGCTCCAGGGCCAGTAGGTTTGATATCTAGATCGGGAACACTAACATATGAAGTCGTGGCCCACCTCACAGAACATGGCCTCGGCCAGACCACGGCCATAGGTATGGGAGGCGATCCCATAATAGGTCTGAAATTCACGGATTACCTTGAGATGTTCGCAGATGACCCTGAAACCGAGGCAGTAGTCATCATAGGAGAGATAGGTGGGACAGACGAACAGGACGCGGCCCGGTTCATAAAGGAGAGATTCGGGAAACCCGTTGTCGCTTTTATCGCTGGAAGAACTGCCCCGGCTGAAAAGCGCATGGGCCACGCTGGAGCGATAATCTCCGGTTCCGAGGGAACTGCAGAGGAAAAGATAAGGGCATTTGCTGAGGCGGGGGTTCCTACCGCGGCCCTTCCAGAGGAGGTTCCCCTCCTTCTCGAGGAGAAGATGAAGGCAAAGGGAATGTGATCTGGCTTATTCTCTTCTCTGCCGATACCCTTGGTCCGTGGTCCAAGGTCCAAGCAAAATACAAGCCGGTCAGCTCCCTCTCGGCCTCCTTCGTTGAATCCGTGATCTACGCGGAGGGATACTCTGAGCGGTATTCAGGCAAGCTTTTCATAGAGAGGCCGGACAAGGTCCGTCTTGAGGCCTATGAGCCGGACACACAGCTCATAGTCTCAGACGGAAGAATAGCCTGGCTCTATCTCCCAAAGGCAAAGGCCGCCATGCGCCAGCCTGTATCCGAAATATCCAAAGCCTGCGACCCCAGGCTATTCCTGCTGGAGCGCCCTCCAGGATTCAACCTCTCTTATCAGCCTAGGGATTCCTCACATGTATATACCTTTATCCCACCATCAGGAGAGGTGTATCCATATCAGAGAGTTGTTGTTGAGCTTGGACCAAAGCTGGACATCAGAACCGTTTCCGTGGTTGATCCCCTGGGCAACACATATGCTTTTGCGCTCACCAATATTGTCCTGAACCCCAGCCTCTCACCTGAGCTTTTTCGGTTCAGCCCCCCGCCAGGGACAGAGATATTCGGTCAATAGCTCCCGCCCACATAACATTGTCCATCTTGCCTTTGGAACCCGACCGCGGCAAAACCTGGGGGTCAAAAACTCGTAATCATTGCCCCGGATTTGTTCGGTCCCCCAGCTACAAATACGAAACCCCTGAAAAATTGAGCCTGTCCCAGAATAGGTTTATTGAGAGGATGTTTCATGCAAGATCCGCTCCAGGCCGCACTTTTAGAACCAGAAGGCCTCACAAAATTGTATTGTGAGACAGGCTCAAAATGGGTTATAATATAGTTGTGTCAATTGCTATTATCCTCTTTATGTCGGGCCCTCGTCTCGTGCAGGACCCATCCGAGCTCTGTAACCCCATGCTGTTTATGGGCCCCGCGCCTGACACCTTTGACCTTGACGCGTTTATAGAACGGGAACTTGCCTGGAGGTCGGGCTACTGGCGCAGGGCATTGGATAATTCCCGACTCTATTGGCCAATGGTCTCCAGGAAGGTCAGGGAAGCCGGGCTTCCTCAGGAATTAACATGGCTCCCTATAATAGAAAGCGCTTTTGAGCCAGGGGCGCTTTCCCCCAGGAGCGCTCTGGGAATATGGCAATTCATTCCCTCCACCGCTAGGGCAGAGGGCCTTGTGGTGGATATGTGGGTTGACGAAAGGTTAGACCCTCTGAAGTCGACCGATGCCGCGATCAGGCACCTGCGGAGTCTCTATGCCATTTTCGGAGACTGGAACCTTGCCTTGGCCGCGTATAACTCTGGCAGTGCCAGGGTCTGGTGGGCCATGTATCAGGCATCCGTTAGCCCAAAGAAAAAGCGGAGGCGGGTGCCCAGGAGGGTAAAGGATATGTGGGTGGAAAAGGGGAATGTTTGGGATTTCTGGGACGCCCAGGGGTATTTTCCGAGGGAGACAAAAAGATATGTTCCCCTGTTCTATACGGCACTGGCCGCGGTTGAGCGAGCGGGGGAGTTCGGCGTTAACCTTATGGACACTCTTTTGTATCCCCTGGCATCGGACACGGTTCTCATTGATTATCCCACTGACCTCGCGCTGGTCGCGGAAATACTAGGCCTTCCGCTGGATTCAATTTCTCTGAGGAACCCAGAGTTGGCTGTTGGCCTCACTCCTCCAGATACCCTCTGGCCGCTCCGTGTGCCGCCTGGCAGGGGTAAGGGCCTTGATTCCCTCTTAAAACAAGTTGAACCGAAGGATGTCACCATTTGGATAAGCTACAAGGCCCAGCGCGGCGACAACCTCTGGAAATTGGCAAAACGCTATGGCACCACTCCGGAACACCTGGCAGAGGTGAATGGATTATCACTCAAAAAGAAGCTCAGGCTTTATCAGAGATTGAAGATCCCGAAGAGGGTCAAAGCAAGGTCAACCAGGAACGAGATCTACACGGGGACATAGGACAAACCGGGATTTTTCAGGGGGTTCCATTAGCCAATTCTCTCAATGATAATCTCCTTCACGCGTTTCGGATCAGCCCTGCCGCCGGATCGCTTCATCACCTGGCCCACAAGAAAACCGATGACCCCCTCCTTGCCCGCTCGGAATTTCTCAACCTCATTGGGATGAGATGCTATTACCTCGTCAACCCATGCGAGGAGCTCATCCTCGGCCGAACCGGAGAAAAGCCCGTCCTGTGTTGCTATTTCAACTGGACTTTTCCCCGTCTCCACGGCCCTAGCGAAGGCTATTTTCGCTGATGAGAGGGAAAGCCGACCATCATCAACCGACAAAAGAAGATCAGCCAGATCGTCCGCCCTAACGGGAAAATCCTTCATGGATTCGCCCCTTGCCCTCATGGCTCCGACCAGTTCCACGGCCACGAAATTGCCCGCCCTCTTTTTGTCCCTGACCCGGCTGGCCAGAGCATCAAAGTAATCCGAAAGCTCCCTCATGGAGATGAGGGCCCTGGCAGTCTGGTCAGTTAGGCCATACTCCTCGGTATATCTGCGATACCGCGACTCCGGGAGCTCCGGAAGCGAGGCCCTGGCCTCCGCGAGAAGCACATCATCAAGAACCATGGGCCGAAGGTCAGGCTCAGGGAAGAACCTGTAGTCTGAGGCGAGTTCCTTTAGCCTCATGGGAACGCTTTCACCAAGGTATTCATCCCAGGCCCTGGTTTCCCTTGCAACGGATTTTCCCTCGGCCAGGAGTTTCCTCTGTCTCTCTGCTTCATAAACAATGGCGTCCTGGACGGCCTTGAAGGTGTTTATGTTCTTCATCTCAACCCTGTTGCCCTGGATTCCCTCAAGCACATACGAGACATTCGTGTCAACCCTCATCTGGCCGCGCTCCATATCCCCTTCTGATATGCCGAGGTAGCGAACTATTAGCCTGAGCGCTTCAAGGAAAGCCCTGGCTTCGGACGCGCTCCGTAGGTCGGGTTCGGTTATCACCTCCAGGAGAGGGATTCCTGACCTGTTGAAATCAAGGAGCACGTGTCCATCCTCGGTATAAACGGTCCTCGCGGCCTCCTCCTCTATGGCTATGCCGGTTATCCTCGCTGATTTCTCTCCTTCACAGAAGAACTCAAGCCGGCCGCCATAGGCTATTTGCGAGGTGTGCTGGGTTATCTGGTATCCCTTGGCCAAGTCAGGATAAAAGTAGTTTTTCCGATAAAAGGTTGTTTTCGGCCTTATGTTCGCGCGGAGGGCAAGTCCAAGCATGACCCCGGCCTTCAGGGCCTCTCGGTTCATTACTGGTAGAGAGCCTGGATGGCCGAGGCATACCGGACAGGTAAGCGTATTCGGTTCAGCTCCGGGATCAATCGGGCAGGAACAAAAAAGCTTGCTCCTGGTGGCGAGCTGGATATGTATCTCAAGGCCTATTACAGGGCCTTCGTCTTCTCTCATTTGGTTATCAGGTATTTCTTCTCAGCCCAAATCAGAATCAACAGCTGGCAGCTAATATATCAGCACCGGCGCGAAGTCGGACTTGTTGTAGAGGATGAAACTGCCGGGTGTGGCGCCATCCAGAGCGGTCTCCAGAACCAGCGAAGAAACTGATACTGATGCCAGGCCAGTTGTGTCTATCTTGTCTGATGGTATCACATAGGAGGTATTCTGTCCCCCAATGATCTTGGTGTAGGTATTTCTTCCGTGTATTTTGAAGCTGATCATCACGGAATCCGGGTTCCCAGCACTGTATGACCAGCTCACTGCCAGGGCGGTATTGACCTGATGGGAGTCCGGAACAACGAGATTGACTATTTCCGGACACTGGGGGATGACACCGTTGATGGTGTCATACGGAGAATAGATGGTCACAGGGTCGCCCGGTCCCAACTGCAGGAATATGGGGAACCCTGAGGTATCTATGGGCACATAGAGGCCTGTGGTTGAATCATAGGGCAGGATGGTTCCAGAGACATTCACGGTCGCGGAGTCGCACGGGACACCGTCAACGAGGACACCAGCCATTGCTGTTTCAAGGCTTAGGGTATCCCAATCGGCGGGTGGATTGAACTGGAAGCCACTAGGCAGGAGTTGGAGCAAGGCGTTCAGCGCGGGTCCAGCTGAGCCAACCGAGACAACAACCGTGGTCCTCGGTATCTTCTCTATAGCCTTCTCGCACGAGACGAGAAGAAACGTTAACACTATTGCAAAGGCGAACCTTTTCATAGCCTCAAATTATGGCACAAGGTCCGGAGTAATTCAAGCAGTCGTGCCTCTGATCTGAGTCCGCAGAATTGTCTCCAACAGCACAAGGGTAGGGGTTCAGGGCCTGCAAACCCTGCACGGTCTCTTTCCGGTTCTTATTGCCTCATCTCTTGTCTTGAACCAGATAAGGTTCCTTGGGTCTATCTTCTGAACCATCTCACAAGAGGGATAGTGAAATACATTGGAATTCCTTGAAGCGCAATAGGAACCCGGCTCAGCAGTGCTGGCCACAATATTCCCCTCCGAGACAGGGCTTTTATCCGGCGCTCCGGTTTCTTCAAATCCTTCAGTGAGGCCCCAAATCGTGGTTTGGGCAGGCCGGTCTGCGAGGCTACCCAGTTGAATGTTGAGGCTGTCAACGCGCGCTTCCATTCTGGTCAGACGCATGTTGATCTGGTGATACTGAAAAAGGACCACGATCCACGAGAGGATTCCGAAGACACCCGCCACCGTGGCCAGAATGGTTTTTGCCTCCACGCGTATAACTTCAAGGATACCTTTCATTTCTGTTCTCATTTTGAACTTTCTGACACGGACGTTCTCTAATAGGAATTATGGAGCTCCGGGATGGATTTATTCCATCTTGAACAGGGTCCTTGCCCGGGAAAACCCCCATATGAAACCCTTGAAAAATCCCGGTTTGTCCTTTGTCCCCATCCGGGAGCCTCACCATAGCTAGAATGGAACCATGAGGAAATACCTTCGGGACGGGATTTTTCAGGTGGCCCCCCTTAGAACCCTGTTCTCTTTGGCAAAGTGTTCCTCCCCCAAACCAGTAGGTTATTGCTACTTTATCAGGGGTCTTGAGCTTGAACCAGCCAAAACTTCTCCAATATACTTTGGGCCAATGAACGAGCTAGTTATTACTCAGAAGATGGCCCCGGATGATCCGGAGGTCATTATACTAACCCTCGTTGGCAACCTGGACACGGTTACCTCCGAGAGCTTTGCCAAGCGCGTAAGGGAGATAATAGCCTCCGGATGGGTGAAGATCATCGTAGACCTGGAGAACGTTGAGTTCGTGTCATCGTCTGGATGGGGGAGCCTGATCGGTTCCCTGAGGAGAGCCCACGGGGCTGGCGGAGACATGGTCCTGGCGAACATGAAGGGTCAGGTCCAGCGCGTTTTCAAGATGATGGGCTTCCGGACTGTTCTCAGGGCGTTTGCCAGCGTGGGCGAGGCTCAGAACTACTTCTCTTCTGCTAGATAATGGTGGACAGGCAAAGCGCGGCCCGGAGGGCACGGGAACTGCGCGATCTCATAAACAAATACGATTATTATTATTATGTTTTGGACAGGCCTCTTGTTTCGGATCAGGAATACGACCAGCTTAAGCGAGAGCTCATTGAGATAGAGGAGCGCTGGCCAGAGCTCAGGACCCCTGATTCTCCAACACAAAGGGTTGGTGGCACCCCGCGAGAGGAGTTCACAAAGTATCGTCATACCCAGCAAATGGTCTCCCTGGACGATGCCCGCAACGAACGCGAGCTCATGGATTTCCACGGCAGGGTTGAGAGGCTTCTCGGCCCCGCGATGTCCTCTGGCTTGGAATATATCGCTGAGCCCAAGTTTGACGGGACATCGCTTGAGGTCGTTTATCAGGACGGGACCATGGAGGTCGCGGCGACCAGGGGAGATGGCCTGGTTGGCGAGGATGTAACCCTAAACGCCAGGACAATCCGAAACCTGCCCCTCAGATTGTATTCCGAGGCTCCGCCACCGAGAATTGATGTAAGGGGCGAGGTTATAATGCGGGTCAGGGACTTTCGCGAGCTCAACAGGAGGCTCGCGGAGGCCGGAGAACCTACCTTTGCTAATCCCAGGAACGCGGCCGCGGGCAGTCTCCGGCAGTTGGACCCCAAAATAACCGCGGCCAGGCCTCTGAGGTTCGTCGCATGGGGGGTCGGTTTCGCCGAAGGGATTAGCTTCGCCAGGCAATCCGAGATACTTGATTGGCTTGAGAAGGCGGGATTTGAGGTCTCCGCGCCCAGGCGAGTATGCAAGGGCATAGAAGAGGCCATAGTTTTCTACCGGGAGATGGAGGCCATGAGGGACTCGTTCCCATATGAGATGGACGGTGTGGTCATAAAGGTCAATGTTCTCGCGCTTTGGGAGATCCTCGGTTCAACCGCGAGGGCGCCGAGATACTGGATAGCCGGAAAGTTCAAGCCCCGCGAGGCCACATCGGTTATAAGGAATGTGATTCACTCTGTTGGGCCCTCAGGAACCGTGACTCCCATAGCAATACTTGACCCCGTGAACATAGGCGGTGTGACCGTCCAGAGGGCCAGCTTGCATAACTACGACCTGGCCGAGGAGATGGACATAAGGATCGGAGACACGGTCTTTGTTAGGAGGGCTGGAGATGTTATACCGGAGGTGGTCTCGGTTATCCCGGAGAAGAGGCCTCCGGACGCTCAACCCATAAGGCCGCCTGATAGGTGTCCGGCGGATGCCGCTCCCCTTGTCAAGGATGGGGCATATTACAAGTGCACGGGCCTCGCTTGCCCAGCCAAACTCGCCGGAATGATAGCCCAGATGGCTGGCAGGGGGCTTTTTGACATTGAGGGCCTGGGCGGAAAGACAGCGGCCCTCCTGGTGGAGGCCGGCCTGGTTAAGGATCCGGCTGATGTATTTTATCTGAAATACGAGGATGTCATTGGCCTGCCCGGCTTCGCGGAGCTCTCCGCGAGGAACCTCATTTCATCAATAGAGAAATCAAAGGAGATAGAGTTTCCAAAATTCCTGGCCGCGCTGGGCATACCCGGAGTCGGGGGCGTGACTGCATCGCTGTTGGCCGAGTACTTCTCAAGCCTGGAAGAGCTTGCCAGCGCATCCGAAGAAACCCTTATGTCAATAAAGGGCATAGGCCCAGAAACAGCCAGAAGCCTCACCGAGTTCTTCAGGCAGGAGCACAACAGGAGGATAATAGAGAAATTCTTCAAAGCGGGCGTGAGGGTCATATACGCCGGGAAACCAGAGGGCCCGGCCCCCCTCTCTGGCAAGACATTCGTTTTCACCGGAACCCTCTCCGGAATGACAAGGGAAGAGGCCGAGGCCCTTGTTGTCAGGTTGGGAGGAAAGGCGACCGGTTCTGTTTCAAGGAAAACGGACTATGTTGTGGCGGGAGAGAACCCTGGTTCAAAGCTCATGAAGGCCCAACAGTTGGGCGTGAGGGTCATTTCCGAGGAAGAGTTCAGGAAAATGGTTGAGCCATACCTTTGATCCCGCGCGGAAAACTATGTTATAATTTTACTTGTAACATAGAGGAGGTTATTTTGAAAAGAATAGCTATACTTGCAGTAGTTGCTGTAGCCATCGGTTGCTTCAGCATAGAGATCAAATCTGAGATAGGCCCTGACGGCAAAGGCACCCAGACCATGGTCCTGTATGGCCTGAAGGAGAACGAGCCATTCTTCGGAGGCATGGCCGACTCCCTCGCCAAGGAGATAGGGACAGAAGCTAAGCGCACACAGAAGGGCGATACCGTCTATTTCACCATAGAGAAGAAGGGCCATGACTTCACCAAGGCCAATGAGGGCCAGAAGCCCCTGGTCACCAAGGAGGGCGACAAGTGGGTCTTTGAGATGACGAGCGAGGGTTCGGGCCAGGAAGGCGAAACCACCAAGGGCGCTTTTGAGGGCTACACCTTCAAGCTGACAGTTACCCTGCCCGGCAAGATACTCACCCATAACGCCACAAAGAAGAGCGGCAATACCCTCACATGGGAAATGCCCATGTATGAGTTCCAGGTCAAGGGCCTTACCGCTAGAGCAGAGTATCAGCCCGCTAAGGGCGGTTTTTGTTGCAGTTGCGCCAAGAAATAGCGCGATAGGCGAAAAAATATAGGGGCCCGCGGGGCCTTTTTTATGCAACACGCGATCTCACTCGCCGAGGGCAACCCTCAGAAACCCTCCCGCATCCTCCAGGGCCTTTTTGGCCTCTTCAAGGCTCATTCCCATTCTCTTCATCAAAACAGCCGCCTTGGCTGAGCCGCCAGCCTCCAGCAGGAGCCTCGTGGCTTCCTCGTAATCCGAGCCGGTCAGCAACATTATTATTCTCTTTGCCCTTTCTGTTGTCTTTGCTGTGGTAGCGTGAACATCAACCATCAGGTTACCATAGACCCGGCCTGTCATGACCATAGCGCCGGTTGAGATCATGTGGAGGGCCATCATCTCCGCGAGCGCGGACTTCATCCTGGTTGAACCGGCTATGACCTCAGGCCCGACATCAAGACAGATGATTGCATCAATGAAGCCGGGCCATGATCCGGAAGGGTTTGAGGTGATGAGCGCGGTTGAACACCCAGTGGCCCTTGCGTGCTCAAGGCCTGAAAAAACATAGGGGGTTCTGCCGGATGCGGAGAGGCCTATAACTATATCCCCGGCTGACAGGCCGATCCCATCAAGTTGGGTTATCGCCTCCTGTGGATTATCCTCCGAGAATTCCTTTGCCCTGAAGACCGCGTCCGGGCCTCCGGCAATTAGGCCGATGAAGGTGCCGACCGGGACAGAAAAAGTGGGCCATGTCTCCGCGGCGTCAAGAATTCCAAGCCTGCCCGATGTCCCCGCGCCAATATAAATAACCCTACCCCCGGCCCGGATGCTTTCCACGCACATCCGGATGACCCGCGCTATATCGGGGATTGCGCGACTGACGACCTCGGCAACCCTCGTGTCCTCGGCGTTTATTATCCTGAGGACATCCTCTAGAGGCCTTGTGTCAAGGTCGCGCGATGCCGGATTATCCATCTCGGTCCGGAGCCTTGCTATCTCGTCAAAGAGCTCCTTGGTCACTTCATTTTAGTGCCTCCTCCAGACACCACAATACGAAAGGATCTGCTTCGGTCTGGTTCATGAGAGCGAACTTCGTTCTGGTTCCTTCATCAGCAATTGGCGCAAGTGCCCAAGCGGCCCATGCCCTCTCGGTTGGCAGTGGGCTGTCAAGCAGGGGAAAGATGGCTCTGCGCGCCCGGGCGGATTCGTTCTCATCTGGCCTTGATTTCCTGAAGACCAGGCCCATGGCCTTCAGGTAGTTCGCCCTCTCTCGGCCGGAGGATTTTCCGAGCCGTTCAAGAAGCAGGCCTGTGCTACCGGAAGCCTCAAGCCCTGTCTCCGCGGCCTCTCGGACCAGGAGGCTTTTGTCCGTGAGCATCCCACAGAGGATTGCCGGATCAGACTTTATCTTTCCAAGGGCAATGACCGCGGCTAGGCGCATGCGTTCAGAGGTATCGGACAGATAGGGCTTTATGGCATCCGCGCTCCTTGCGAGGCCAAGCTCGCCCAGGGTGTAGATTGCCCTCCTTTTGACCCCGGGCTTCTTTTCGGTCTTGAGCAACGAGGCTATGGTATCCGCTAGCATTGTGTCCTTTATCTGTCCGACGAGATATATGGCGTTTGAACGAACGGTGTCGTTTTCGTGCGTGAGAACAGAAAGGAGCCTTGGGCGTGCCTCAATCGCGAGGCCCTTGAATATGACTTCCATGGCCCGGAGTTCCAGGCTCTCTCCGGTGTTCATCTTGTATTGGAAGATATAATCAAGGGTCACATCCCTCATCTTGATCAGGGTGTCTCTGGCCGCGCGCGCGGTGTCCGCGTCTGTGCCAACCTCCCATCGGGATGCCCTGGCGAAGAGGGAATCAAGGCGCAGGGTAAGGGAATCCTTTTCCTGGGGACAGAGGCAAAACAAAAGCCATAACATCCCGAAATTATAGCCCACGGCCCGCTGAGGATCAAATACCTGAGCCTCTCTGAGCTCTCACGCTTTCTCAACCCATTTGCCCAAGGGAACAGGGTTCTGCTATGGGGTGCAATCATTGTTTTTATTGTCCTGTCTGCTTGGCCGCATTTTTGTTGACTTTGGCAAGGCCAAACCCTGCGCCACGGGCCGGCCGCAGGCTAAAGCCTGCGCTGGGAAAACAATACTGAACTGGCCCCTAAAATTCCCTCGTTCCCAGGTCGGGCTTTAGCCCGACGGGCCAGATAATAAACCCCAGGGAGCCGCTGGGGCTCCCTGGGGCAGGAGGGGGTGGTGGGTGTGGGGGACGGTGTTATTCCTCAACTTCTTCCACGAAGATGCAGGCACCCGGGCACTCGTCAGCCATACGTTTTGCCTCGGAGATCAGGTTGTCGTCCGTGAGCATTTCCATGCCCGGCTTAACAAAGGCCAGCCCTTCGTCGTCCATCTCAAAGACATCAGGGACCTCGTCCGCGCATATCGCGTCACCCGTGCAAAGATCCCTGTCTATCCATACTTTCATCTTAGGCATCTTTTCAGTTCCTCCTAAAGTTCATCGTTAAGGTAGAAGATTATAAAGCAAGTCGCATAGTCATGCAAGGTCTCGCGCAGGGTGGTGATCATGAGGGAGGCAATTGTAGCCTATTTCCTGCGCAGAATCATGTATTTGCGCATCCGGGGAGAATCAAATGGTGCGTCCGTACCCACGCGAGCTTTAGAATTTGTGCCTGGAGCAGTTAAGGAATGAGATTTGCCCCGCTCCCGCAAAAAAGGGCGAGGCTCGTAAAGGAGGATTGTTTTGATAGTCCTAGCTATAATGGCGCAAGTCTATACGGTCACCAAGATAGACCTGCCGGTGCTGAAATACGGTCTTTCCGAGACCGATGTCATGACCCAGCTCAAGATAAAGGTTGGAGACCAGATCCGCTACGACGACATTGACAGCGCGGTCCAGAGGATGTTCTCAACTGGCCTGTATGATGATGTCAGGATATACGGGACGGTTATCGGGCAGGGACAGATCAACCTGAGGCTGGAGCTGGATCAGGCCCCCAGAATATCCGGTTGGGAGTTCAAGTTCGTCCGCAAGGTGAAGACCAAGCAGTTGGAAGACAGCCTCAAGGTCCACAAGACCAGGGGCGCGACCAGATACAGGCTCTTCGCGATAAAGACAACCGTAGAGAGGATATATCAGGAAAAGGGCTACCTGAAGGCAAAGGTTGAGCTCCAGGTCCTTGAGCCGGACGAAAATGGCGAGGTCAAAGTGCGGATAATCGTTGACGAGGGCGAGAAATATAAGATAGGAAAGATAGAGATAGAGGGAAACAAGGCATTCTCGGATCACCAGCTCGCGGGGCACTTCCAGAACAAGGAACAGAACTGGTGGCGGAGGATGTTCCGGCAGGGCAAGTTCAACGAGGACAAGTGGTATGAGGATATGGCGAACCTGGAGAAGTTCTACAAGGACCACGGCTACCCAAGGGCAAGGGTAGATTCGTTCAGAACGGAATACATGAAGGAGGGTCTGATGAAACTCGTTGTATATGTCAACGAGGGCCCGCGATCCCGGTTCGGGAACCTGAGCTTTGAGGGCAACACGGTGTTCTCGGACTCCCTGTTGGCGAGGGTCGCGGGCCTCACGAGGAACAGGGGG
This sequence comes from Caldifarciminota bacterium, assembly GCA_049969615.1. GTDB lineage: Bacteria > Hydrothermota > Hydrothermia > JBDRYB01 > JBDRYB01 > JBDRYB01. Next base: position 87,557 of record JBMFOM010000001.1, on the reverse strand, counting down.
TGGGCTGAGAGGCTCAAATACAACCTGTTGTGGAGAACGCCATATTCCAATAAGGACTATAACAAATCAAGGCTGGACATGGCAGTGGCTAACATCGCTGGCATCTACGCCGATTCCGGATACATTTACGCGCAGGTCATACCGGAGGAATATTCGGCTGATAGTTTTGTTGATGTGAAATTCCTGATCAAGGAAAACTGGAAGGTAAAGGTTCGCAAGATAGAAATAGCCGGAAACACCAGGACATACGATTATGTCGTGAGGCGGGAGCTTGACCTCATGCCCGGAGAATATTTTAACAGGGAGAAGGCGGTTAAATCTATTCGTGACTTGTACTATCTGAACTATTTTGAGTCGGTTGACCTCCAGTTCAGGCCGGTCGCTGATTCGGAGTGGGTGGATCTGGTATTCGCGGTGAGAGAGAAGCCAACCGGTCAAATAGGCGCTGGCGCCTCCTACTCCGGAATTGAAGGCTTGTTCTTCAACGCCTCCATCACTGAGCCGAACTTCCTCGGCAGGGGCCAGCAGGTCTCCTTAATGCTTGACTGGGGTTCCAGGCGCCAGAACTATTCAATTGGCTTCACCGAACCATGGCTCTTTGGCAAACCCCGTTCCCTCGGAGGAACCATATACAGCCTGACCAGGTATTACCCGTATCAGTATAACCAGAACTCCATGGGCGCGAACGCGGCTTATTCCCAGTGGCTCTGGTCAGACCTCTGGCGAATCTCCCTTTCCTACAGGCTGGAATGGATCAAGGTCTATAACATATCCTCTGCCTACCAGGGTTTCCCCCTCTATGATTTCTGGCAGGGTAGGGACAGGCTAGTGTCCTCAACCATGTCAACCGGCATAACCTATGACTGCCGGAACAGGATATTCAATGCCTTCAGGGGCTACAGCGTCGGCTACACATTTGGCCTCACCGGCGGGCCCCTTGGCGGCGATGTTAGCTACACGGAGCACACCATAAATACCTCGTTCTACAAGGCTTTCCTGAAATCTGAGAAGCTGGTGTCGGTGGTTTCCCTGAAATGGGGTAGCCTTTTCGGGATAACCACGGGGACGGATGTCCCGTTTTATGAGTATTATGCCCTTGGTGATATAGGCCCATACGGCCTCAGGGGCTATTCATATAGGTCTGTCGGGGTTGAGGCCGGCGGGAATGTCATTGGCGGCAGGCACTTTTTCATCGGGACATTTGAGGAGCGCTTCAGAGTATCCGAGCAGATGTATGTCCTGGCTTTCTTTGACGCGGGCCAGAGCTGGTGGCGGCTGAACATGGTTGATTTCGGCCAGCTCAAAAAGGGCGCTGGCGTTGGAGTTAGGGTGGAGGTTCCCCTCCTCGGCATCATAGGGTTAGACCTCGGTTATGGCTTTGACAACGATGGCGGCAGGTGGGTGCCGCACATCCAGTTCGGGCCAGGGTATTAGCAGGTCGGTCCGTGGGGGTGGGTCTGCCCGGTCTTCCCAGATACCTAAATACATGATCCCGCGCGGGCTATGGGTTATAATTTGCGCATGAACCGAAAAGCCCAAGCATGGGCCGAGGAGGCCAGGAAGGCCTTCCTTGAGCCTGCTGATCCGGATGATGTGGCCAGAGTAATTGATAACACATTGCTCCACCCAGAGGCGACCCCAGACCAGGTCCTGAGGTTCGTCCAGGAGAGCCTGAAGTATCCCTTCAGATCAATAGTCGTAGGCCCGAAAGCGGCCGCGGTGGCTCGCGAGGCCATCGGCGCGGAGAAGATGCCCCTTGTCTCGGTTGTTGGTTTTCCGATGGGTTTTCACGCCATTGATGTGAAGGTGAGGGAGGCTGAGCTCCTCGTCAATACCGGGGTCTCCGAGATTGACTATGTGATTGACATCTCCCTGGCTAAGAGAAAGGATTTCGCTGGGCTTGAGGCCGAGGCAAACGCGCTCCTTTCTTTTGGCGTTCCCCTCAAGGCAATTCTTGAGTGCGGGCTTCTTTCTGAGGAAGAGAAAGAGGGCGCGGCAAAAGCCCTCGCTGGCGCGGGGGTCTCTTTCGTAAAGACCTCCACGGGGTTCCTCGCCGGGGGAGCGACCCTATATGATGTTGCTTTGCTACACTTTGCTGTTGAGGGGACCGGCTGTGGGGTGAAGGCCTCCGGCGGCATAAGGACGCTTGAGGACCTGCAGAGGATGCAGTTGGCTGGCGCGGATGTCATAGGCACATCCTCGGGGATAAGGATCGTCCAGGAGGCCATGTAGGCTCCCTGTTCTACGAGCCGAACCCCTCTATGGTCGCGTCCTGAACTGTCCTCTTCGCCAAGCCCTGCAATACCTTTCCTGGCCCCATCTCAAGGAATCTCTCCGCGCCCCGGTTTCTCGCCTCGGCAAGCATGTCCGTCCACCTGACCGGGCTGAGCAGTTGAACCAACAGCGCGTTTTTGAGTTCCGCGGGGTCGGTTGTTGCCTTTGCGGTAGCGCATGGTATCACCGGGACCCTCGGCGCCCTGAACTCCGTGGCCTCTATGTCCGGCCTCAGGGCCTCTGAGGCCGGTTCCATGAGCGGAGAGTGAAACGCGGCCGAGACCTTCAGGGGAATAACCCTCTTGGCCCCGCGCCCGGAGAGTATCTCGCTCGCCATTGCGACCGCGTCCGTCTCACCTGAGATCACGATCTGGTCAGGCGAGTTTATGTTCGCTATTATGACAACGCCCCCTGCCTCCGCGAGGGCATCCCTTATGCTCGCCTCGTCCAGCCCGACTATCGCGGCCATGGTCCCCGGCCTCATCTCATCCGCCCTTGCCATGAGCTCGCCCCTTCTCTTGACCAGCCTCATGGCGTCCTCGTAGGTTATCGCGCCTGCCGCGGCAAGGGCTGAATACTCCCCGAGGCTGTGACCCGTTGCCATGTGAAACTCGCCCTCCCACGCAGACAGCGCGGCCAGCGAGCAAGCGACTATGCACGGCTGGGCATTATCAGTCCTGGTCAAAAGCTCCTCCGGTCCCTCAAAGCACATCCTCTTTATGGGTAGGCCCGTTATTTCCTGGGCCATGTCCATTACAACGCGAGCCTTCTCGCTACTCTCGTACAGGGCCTTTCCCATCCCGACATACTGAGATGCCTGGCCCGGAAACATAAGCAGGGTTTTCATGGTGGGAAATTATAATGTCTCTCCTTGACCCGGTGCCTGTTCTCACCAGACCCAGGTTCGATCCATTATAAGTCCCTGTCCGTCAATAAGTTCGGCGGAAGTGCCTATGGTCCTAAGGCTTAGCTTAGGAGGATCGGGGATTGCCTTATTGAAACCCCTGAAAAACCCCGGTTTGTCCTTGGTCCCTATCCGAAAGTCTCATCATAGCCAGAACCATTGCTTGAACCGCGGTGCCGGATGCACTATAATTTCCCCCGTTGTGAAAGGAGGTGCATTCATGAAAAGACATGATCTGATCAAGCTCTGGGCCGGGCTTCTCGTTCTCGCTCCGGCCGTTCTGGCCCAGAACTGGGGCCCGGTGACCAACATATCCAACACCCCGAACAACTGCTCTATATCCTGCCATGGAACCCAGCACAACTCGGCCGCGGTCGGAGATATCGTCCATGTGCTCTGGTCCGAGAACAACCGGACGGATTATTATTCTGGCGGCTCGGTGGTATATCGGCGCTCCACTGACTTTGGCTCCACTTGGGGCTCGGTTGTTACCCTGATGACGGTTTCCGATCCCTCGGATCCACCGCCACACGGCGACACCACCTTTAAGATAGGCATGGGACCCAGCCAGACATCACTTTGCGCTAATGGAAACTATGTCCACGCGATATGGGACATAGACTCGGTCTGGACATACTACATAAACCTGGGCGGCGGGGACACGGACACGGTTGAGAGGCATCACTACTGGATATACTACGCCAGGAGCACCAACGCTGGGGTGAACTGGTCCTCACCCGTTCTCCTGCATGACATTGATTCTGTTGCCTATGGCCCTGTGATCGCCGCGGCCGGAAACAATGTTTATGCGATATGGATTGATAACTCCGATCACGATTCCTACATGGACATAACCCTGAGGCGGTCAACGGACAACGGCGCGACCTGGCTCGCGGAACAACAGAGGATATATGAGATAAGCCTCCTGCCATTCCCGATTATGTGGCCCGACATAGCGGCGTCCGGGCCCTATGTCCACATCATTTTCCTGAGGTGGGGTCTGACTTCCATAGACAAGCTATACATCCGTTCAACCAACTCCGGCGCGAACTGGTCATCCGCGACCACCCTCTTCGCCACAACGAGCCTCATATCCTTCTACGGGTATCCGAGCATAGCCGCGGCCGGCAACTATGTATACGCCGCCTGGGATGACGCCTATTACATAAGGTTCAAGCGCTCCACCGACAACGGCGCGACCTGGATTCCCTCTGGCTCCGGCTCAGCCATGACCATAGACTCCGCGGAGGCCCACGGGGGAGGCTGGGCCGCGGCTCCTTCTGTAGCCTGCGACCCGACGGGCCGGTATGTCCACATCTTCTGGTGGTTCAGGAGCACACCTACGTTCAACGGCGAGATCATGTATCAGTATTCCTTTGACTGGGGCCAGAACTGGTCCTGGCCCGCGGTCAACGCCTCCAACAACACCCGGCACTGGTCAATCCTGCCATCCACGGCCGCCAGGGACACCTGTGCTTGCGTTGTCTGGTCAGATATGGACCTTCCCATCACGGACGCGGATATGTTCTACAGGTGGGTCTGCATAAGGCCGCTGGAAATATACGAGGACATGCCAGCCCCGCCGGGGCTCTCCCTGGTTGCGGTTCCTCACAGGGGCAGGTTTGAGGTGCTGTTCTCGGTTCCCCGCGAGGGCTACGTCTCGGTAGCGCTCTATGACCCCTCTGGCAGGCTGGTCAAGGAGGCCTTTGGCGATGAGGTGCCCGCTGGCTATCACAGGGTGACTCTCTCAACTGAGGGACTTTCCCGGGGCATATATTACATCGTCCTCTCAACATCATCCGGAACCGCGACAGCGAAGGCGCCGGTCGGCCTGAAATAGCTTTTCGTTCCGAGTTTTTGTTGCGTGAGCCTCCGGACAACCATTAAACTTTTCCCGTGCTCGCTTATATTGTGCTTTTGGCTGTTTCTTCGGATACCCTGAGGCCTGGGGACATCCTTAAGGTTGAGATCCCAGGAACCTCTGGTTTCTCCGAGATATCAGCGATTGATGATTCCGGTTATCTATATCTCAGGCTCACCGGGAAGGTCCGGGCCGGAGGACTGAGCTTTGACGAGTTCAAGGACACCCTGAGCGCCCACCTCGCGCCATATTACAAAGACCCCCTGATACTGCTTTCGGTTGAGAACCTGATCCCCCCGCAAGTAATGGTGACCGGCAGGGTCAATATCCCTGGCCCTGTTCAGTTCAGGAAGGGGATGACCATAGCCGACGCGCTCCAGGCCGCCGGAGGCGCCGCGCCGGATGCCAGGTTATCCGCAGTCATAGTGAGGACAAGGGTCGGCGGCAAATGGGAGACCAGACGCGTTGACCTGGGCGCGATACTCTCTGGCAAACAGGCGGATGAGCCGGTCTTACCGGGCCAGGTCATAGTTGTTCCAAAGGCTTTTCGTCTCTGCACGATGGAAAACTTCAACCTTGTCCTGAACCTCGTCACAACCGGACTGATGTTTTTCAGCATTTACCTCCTGATGACCAAATGAGAAGAAAAGAGGGATTGTTGACGCAACGCATAGAGGATGGTCTCATCATCTATGATCCGGAGGAAGACCGGTCATTTGTCCTGAACGAAACAGCGGCCTTGGTCTGGGAAAACGCGGAGCTCACCGAATCCGAGATAGCCAGGCTCCTGGTCGGGGAATATGGCATAGCGGAGGATCAGGCCCTCGCGGACGCCGCGGCCTTCATTGAGGAGCTGGCTCAGATGGGCCTTCTCGCCTGAGAATGGTTGACTCGCCCAAGGCTCTAATTACCCTCCACTTCGGAAAGAAAGTGGCCTGGGATCACTCCCCAGAGTTTGCTGAACTCTTCTCTGGTTTCATATCAAGGTTCCGGGACCCGGGCCCGCCGGATCTCGTTCTCTCGGTCGGGTTGAGGAATCAGGAGGATTTCTTTGAGACAGAGGGCAATGTCTGTTTCTTCAGTGAGCTTCCCGCTGAGCTGGATTTCATCAATGTCCTTTCCTATTGGACCAGGAGAATTCTCGCTCCGGAGATGTCTGATGCCCTGGTGCTCCACGCCTCGGCCGTTAGAATGGAGCCGGGCGCCCTGCTGATGATCGGCCCAAGGGGTTCCGGAAAGACAACCCTCGCGATGGCCCTCTGCGATGAAGGATACGGGTTCATGGCCGAGGATGGCGCGCCGGTAAGCCTTGACGGCAAATTCGTCTTTCCCTCCATGCCCATGTCATTTTTGCCGGACAGCATTTCCGGACCCGCGGGACTATTTCAGATAATCTCGCTCAGGTATGCCCCTGGCTCCCGGACTAGGCTTGAGAGGATCAGTGGCCGCGACGCGGCCCTGGAACTGCTTCGGGAGAACTTCAACCTTCGGGCCACTGGAAAGCCTGGCCTTGCGCTCGTTGCTCGTCTGAGCGACCAGGGGATTTTTGCCCTCCGTTTTCCGGGCAAGAAAGAAGGACTGCGGGCCATCAAGGAGATAGCCGGTATTGGAGCATAACCCTACCGAGCTCGCGGACGCGCTCCTCTCGTTCCTGAGGGGAAGGCCTGCTGAGGTTCACGACTGGCATGGTTTTCGTGTTCTAGCACTCCAGCATGGTATTCTCGGCCTGGTTTATCCTGTCATAGACTGCCCGGAGGCCAGGTCAACCCTCTTTCCGGATTACTCCAGCCAGGCCTCAAATACCCTCGCGCACATGGCTATCATGTCGTTTCTGAGGGAGGTTGCGCCTGATTTTCTGCCCATGAAGGGCGCGTCCCTCATAGCCCGCGGCCTCTACCTTCCCCAGGAAAGGCCCCTCCTGGACATAGACATCCTGGTCAGGCCTCGCGATATCTCCAGTTTTGTCCGGATACTCTCAGGGGAGGGTTTCTCCGAGGTAATATCCAGCCCTAAAAGCGTTGTCATGCACAGGGGGAGGATAAATGTTGATCTGCACGCGCATCCGGTTGCCAGAGAGCTCTTTATTCCACCCGGCAAGCTCTGGAACCGTTCCAGTGAGGGGTTTCTCTCCCCTGAGGATGAGCTCATCATCATCGCCGCGCACGCCGCTCTGAGCTCATTTACCTTTGGCCCGAGGCTGATCTGGAGGATTGACGCGGAGAGGATATTGCCCATAGTTGACCTCGGAAAGGCATTTGCGCTCGCTCGGGCTATTGGCATTGAGTCCTGCCTCGCCAGGTTTTTCCTCGCGCGGGACCAGGATATCCTCAGGGGACGACGGAGGCCCGGAAGGCTCAGAAAGCTATGGGTGTCATGCCGGGCTGGGGCGAACAAGGCTCAGAGGGCACTCTGTATTTTTGCGGCCGGGTGGGAAAGGGTGAAAAATGGTTAAGGGAAGAGGCGATTGCCCGAAGGAAAATATCCTCCCTGCCGCCTACGGATCTTATCCATTCCCATTCCCATTCCCGATCATCCCCTTTACCCTCTGGTGCGCCTTTGCTAGGATACTGCGCTGATTCCGATACCTGGCCCTCCGGTTCGCCTCATCAAAGTCAAACCACCCCGCCTCCTCGTGCTCATGTGAGAGCCTCAGATCCGGCTTATCCGTTCTGGCGAGAAAGAATATCACCCTCTTGTGGATGTTGTGGCCTTCCTTTTTGAACCAGTATTGGATCACCTCACGAAAATCAGGGATCATCTCCACATGGGTCAGGCCAGTTTCCTCAGCGAGCTCGCGAAGGGCAGTGTCCTCCTCGGTCTCGCCGTCCTCAAGGTGGCCTTTTGGGAATCCCCAATACGAGGGGTGTTTCAGGAGCAGATAAAGGGGCTTACCATTCTCTATCCTGAAGACTATTATACCCGCCGAACGCTCAAACCTGGTCATTTCCCCACCTCCTCAAGGTTTTTCTCTATCCATTCCGAGGCCCTTCTCAGCCTGGCGAGGCAGGTCTCCTTTCCCAGGGCGGCCATCATCTCAAATAGTCCTGGGCCGAAGGTCATTCCAGAGAGCGCGAGCCTCGCTGGGTGAATGATTTTTCCCGCAGAGACGCTGTTGTGTTCCGCGAGCGCGCGGATGACCCTCTCTATTTCCATTGGCTCCCACCGCTGGAGGCCAGATAGCTTATTCGCGAGCTCCATCAGGATGTTGGCTGTCTCTGTCCCCTTGAAGTGTTTTTTGACCCCGGCCTCGTCGTAGGATTCCGGTTCTCTGAAGAAATACCCGGATATGGCCGGCAGTTCACTCAGGGTCTTGACCCTGTCCTTGAACAGGGGGATTATCCTACGGATGGTCTCCTGGTCCATGTAGCCCGCCTTCTCGTAGAACGACAAAGCCAGCTGAAAAAGCCTCTCGTCAGCGGTCGCGCGCAGGTATTCCCCGTTCATCCAGAGCAGTTTATCATAGCTGAAAACAGCCCCCCTAACCGAGAGCCTTTCAAGGCTGAACTTCTCTGCCATCTCCGCCAGGCTCATTATCTCCCTGTCGTCCCCTGGAGACCAGCCCAACAGGGCCAGGTAATTGACCACAGCCTCAGGGAGATACCCCTCGGCCCTCACTTCCCTTATGGCAAAAGCGCCGGCCCTCTTTGACATCTTACCCTTGCCGTCCGGCGAGAGGATGACCGGCAGATGAACGAACAGGGGCGGTTCCCAACCGAATGCCTCATACATGATGACATGATAAGGCACTGAGGGGAGCCATTCGTCCGCGCGCATTATGTGGGTTATCCCCATATCGTGGTCATCAACCACATTCGCCAGGTGATATGTTGGCCAGCCGTCTGACTTAAGGAGCACTATGTCCTCAAGCTCCCTGCACTCATAGGTTATCTTGCCCCTCAGGAGGTCCACGAATGTTATCTCGCCAGAAAGCGGCACCTTTAGCCTGATCACATGTGGCACGCCATGTCTCATCCTGTCAGAGGCCTCCTCCGGCGAGAGGTTCCTACAGGCCCTGTCATAGCCAACCTTCAGCCCGGCCCTCCTGCGTTCCTCCCTAACCCTGTCAAGGCGCTCATGCGTGCAGAAACACGGATACGCGGCTCCGCGCTCCACGAGCTCCTGTGCCTTCTTGAGATATATGTCCCTCCTCTCCGATTGGAAATACGGCCCCTCGTCGGGCGGTATTCCCAGCCAAGCGAGGTTCTCGGTTATGTCCTGAACAGAATCCGGCACGAGCCTTGACCTATCCGTGTCCTCAATCCTCAGGATGAAGACGCCTCCGGTCTTCCTCGCGAAGAGCCAGTTATAAAGGGCAGTCCTCGCTCCGCCCAGGTGCAGGTAACCTGTTGGGCTGGGAGCGAAACGAACCCGAATCGCTTTATCATTCATGGTTATATTATGACCCTTGAACCCGTGCCAATTCAAAGGCTTTGCCATCCTGTCACCCTCTATACAGAGTAAGAAGATCTTTTATAAATAAAAGCTTTTTACCAGTAGGGTGGGTGACATCGCGCGCGGACTGAGCACTATTACCGGTGTGAAGTGGGAAACCCAGAGAAGGATAACCGAGACCCTTGGAAGGCGAGACGGCGCCGTTCTCATCGCTATAATCAACATGGGGTCGGTTTCCAACGAGGAGATAGCCAGGGCAACGGGATATTCGGTCAGGAGCGTTCAGAGGGCCATGAAATCCCTGGTCTCGGCTGGATATGTTGCCAGGGGGATCAGCGGCCCCAGGCGGCGCCTCGTGCCAGGAGAGCGATTGATTTCCGAGAGACGTTTTGTTTTTACAGATAAAGATCTCTCTGATCTCTACCGGACATACGGCCAGGAGCGCGTTGATGAGGCTATTCGTGTCCTTGAATACACCTATGCCCTGAGCAAAACAGAACCACGGTGTCCCCTGGCCATCCTGAAGGCCGTCCTGAGGAGGGGCGACCTGCGTTATCCGGTTGGCTATGTTCGGCAAGACAGGGTCAGCGGATACGCCGAGGATGAGCTCTCGCGCGCCAAAGCCGCGTTCGCATCGCTTTCGCCTGCCGAACGTCAAGCCTATCGCCAGAAGGCATACACCCTGATATATGCCAAGACAGGTTCCCACGAGAGGGCCCTCGCGAGGTGCCAGGCGGGCGCGCTCCTGCTTTTCATGAGGGATAAAGGCTCAAAAGACAACAATCCACATCCTCCCCCTCGCGTTTCCCCCTGATTCGCGGCCCGGATTGGCCTTTGGCCCGATCCTGGCCGAACCCGATCCCATAAGTCCTTTATTGTCAATAACTTATCCGCTAAGTCCTTTTGTAGAGCAGACTTAGCCTGATAATTGCTGAAAGCCGCATAATTAAAGGGAAAGCGATTATTCGGATTGAGGCTTGACAATGCTATATACTTTGTGTCTGGCATAAGGTGGCATAAGGTGGCTAAGACGCCTAAGAACAGGAATAACGCCCTTGCGGCCGTGGATCCCAAGGGCCGAGTGGTCATCCCCGGTGGCGTCAGGGACCACCTCATGAGGGTGGTGAAGAGGGCCATGGCGAGGCCATCTCGTAGGCTGGTGATGACCCACCTTGGTGAACCCTGCATTGTGGTTTATCCGGAGCCGGAGTGGGAGAAGCTTGAGGAGCAGCTCAGGGACATTGATTCCAGGCCTGGGCCGGGCAGGGCCGCGGCCAGGCTCATTCAGGGTTTTGCTGAGACGGTTGATGTTGATTCCGCGGGCAGAGTCGTCATACCCGGCCACCTCGCGGAACACGCTGGCATAAAGGACAAGGCGCTCTTCATTAAACTGCCAAGAGGATTTGAGATATGGTCGCCGGAGAAATATCAGGAATACTCGGAGAATGTGGATCTGCCAGAAGGGCTGAGGCTCTGATGCATCGGCCGGTCATGGTGGAGGAAGTCCTCGCGCTTCTTGAGCCCCAGCCCGGGGATCTCGTGGTTGACGGGACACTCGGTTTCGGCGGCCACGCGCTCAGGTTCCTTGAGGCTGTTGGTCCGGGCGGCCTCGTTCTTGGCATAGAGAGAAACCCCTCCACCATCCGGGTTGCTGGGCCAAGCCTCGCTATGGCCGGCATAAGGGTCATGCAGGGTGATTTCAGGATGATAAAGGAGATCCTCGCCGAAGGGATGTTCCCTCAGCCACAGGAGATTTTTCTTGACCTGGGCCTGTCCTCTTTTCTCCTTGAGGGGTCTGGCCTCGGCTTCTCGTTCAAGCGCTTGGATGAACCCCTGGACATGCGCTACGATCCGACCGAGGGCATCCCAGCAAGCGAGCTCCTGAATTCCCTGCCGGCGAACCGGATAGCCGAGCTCCTGCGGGCCTACGGCGAGGAGCCAGCCTCGGCCTCAATAGCCAGGCGAATCGTCTCCTCAAGGCCCCTCTGGACGGTCGGGGACCTGGTTTCCTGCGTGGAAAAGGCCCTTCCGCCCGGCCGAAGGGGAAAGGCCCTTCACAGGGTGTTCCAGGCCCTCCGCATGTTCGTCAACGATGAGCCGGGCGCGCTCCTGCGCGGTCTGATCAGCGGCTTGTCCTGTCTCCGTTTGGGCGGCAGGCTCGCGGTCATATCCTATCACTCCATAGAGGATAGGCTGGTCAAGTTCGCCGGAAGGCTACCCGGAGCCGAACCCATGACCCGAAAACCAATCTGCCCCTCCCAGCGGGAGAGGGCGGAGAATCCGAGGTCTCGCTCAGCGAAACTTCGCGGCATAGCGAAAAAAGGAGAGATTGATGAAGAGGTCTCTTTTGGCATTCTTTCTCTTGTTTGCCCTTCTGTTCCCTTTGGCATGGGCTAACAGCACGGTTTACTCAGAGGCCCGGGCCCTCGCGGAGATGAAATCCCGGCTCGCGTCCGCCAGGCGTGAGTATAACCTGGCGAGGTCGCGCCTGGCTGAGGAGGAGAGGCTCCTGGTCATAGAACAGAGGGCGAAAAGCATAGGAATGAGATATCCGGAGGTTATGGCGATTGACGAGGACAAGAACGCTGGTCATCCTGCTCCTTCTCTGGGTAGCCGCGATAGCCTTGCGCTTGGCATGGCTCCAGTGGCTGGGCGCCAGTAAATATAAGGAGCAGGGCAAGAGGCAGTACCTGGCCCGGGTGGAGCTCCCCGGCGAGAGGGGCATAATATATGACAGGCGCGGCGCGCTTCTCGCCGGCAACAGCCTGGGTTTCAACCTCTACCAGTCAGGCCCCGTCTCGGATCCAAAGCGTGCCCTCGTCAGGCTCGGCGTTTCGCCCGTTTCCATGGGGGACAAGAAGGCTGTCCTGCTGGCAAGGGGCCTTTCGCCAGAGGACGCGGAGAAGCTCTCCGATGTGAGCGGCATCTTCCTCAGGCCAGGTAGCCTGCGCTTTTGTCCCCTGGGTGAAGCCACCAGGGGCATAGTGGGAAAGGTCGGCTATGATAGCGTTGGGCTTTCCGGCGCGGAGATGGTTCTGGAGGATTACCTATCCGGCAAGCCCGGCTACGAGATGTTTCTGAGAACCGCTGATGGCGAACTCATAGCATTTCCCGACGCGGAGAAGAGGCTTCCGGAGCCCGGCTATGATGTTTATTTGACCATAGATTCTGACCTTGAGGATTTCGCTTACTCAGCAATAAAACAAACAGTTGAGCAGACCGGCGCGGACAAGGGATTCGTCATAGCGGTTGACCCTCAGACCGGAGAGATCCTCGCCCTTACACAGTATCCGCCCTCAGACAGGATATACGCGCTAACCGATCCCTTTGAGCCCGGTTCAACCCTGAAGCCGTTTATCGTGGCAAAGGCGCTTGAGCTCGGCCTCATTAACCTCTCGGATTCCGTCCCCATTGGCCGGGGAAAGCTCCAGGTCGGAAAGCACCTCATCGGGGATGTTGAGCAGTTTCCCGGTGGTCTCACCTGGCGCGACGCGCTCGTTCACTCCTCCAACAGGAGCATGGCTTATCTTGGCCTCCAGCTCGGCCCGGAAAAAATATACGAGGTTCTCATGAGATTCGGGTTTTTCACGCCAACGGGGATTTGTCTTCCCGGAGAATGGTCAAAGAGGCCCGAGAAGCCCTCCAGATGGCGGAAGATAAGAACCGCGAACGCGGGCATGGGTCAGGGCATAATGATCAACGGAATAGGCATGGCGATGGCCTTCTGTGCGATAGCCAACCGAGGGGAGCTCCTCGCGCCTAGGCTCATAAAGAGGATGGTCTCGGGCGAGGAGTTCAGGGAGTTCCCTCAGAGGATTCTCATCCGGAGGGTTCTCTCGCCGGACATAGCAGATACCCTTATTGGATTGATGATAGCCGTGGTGAAGGAGGGAACGGGCAGAAAAGCGATGATAGACGGCCTGATGATAGCGGGCAAAACCGGCACCGCGCAGAAGCCGGACACGGTTTCCGGCGGCTACAGCCAGACCAGGGTCATAGCCTCCTTCGTGGGGTTTTTCCCGGCGTATTCCCCAAAATACCTGATATATGTCGTTGTTGATGAGCCGAAGAACGCCCACTATGGCGGGGATGTCGCGGCACCGTGTTTCAGGAAAATAGCCCTTTTCTTGATAAACAGGGACTACGGCCTTTTGGCCATGGGAGGAAAATGAGGCTAAGCGAGCTGGCAGAGGGATTCGTTATCAAAGGGACTGATAACCCGGAGATAACTGACATAACCTGTGATTCCAGGAACGTGATCCCCGGTTCGCTCTATTGCGCTTTGGTCGGCAGGAACACGGATGGGCATGACTTTATCCCGGACGCGGAGCGCGCCGGAGCCGCGGCCCTTCTGACCGCCAAGCCGGTTGATTCTCGTCTTCCCCGGATTGTTGCTCCTGATACCCGCGAGGCCATGGCCACTCTCTCTGACAGGTTCTTCGGCCATCCCTCCGGACGAATGAGGCTCATAGGCATAACCGGAACAGCCGGAAAATCAACCACTGCCTTCATAGTCCACTCGGCTCTCCGCGCCATGGGCCACCAGGCGGCCCTCCTGACCACTGTTCAGTATTCAACCCCGAGATCATCCTGGCCAGCAGAGAGGACGACTCCAGAATCCCCTGACATACAGAGGCTCCTCGCTAGGGCCATAGAAGAGGGAGCGGGGTTTGGAGTCATGGAGGTTTCCTCACACGGGGTAGCGGAGAGGAGGATACTTGGCCTTGAGTTCTCCGCTGGCGTTTTCACCAACCTGGGCCGGGATCACCTGGATTACCACGGCACCCAGGAGGCCTATGCTGAGGCAAAGCTTGAGTTCTTCAGGATGCTTCCACCTACAGCCGTCGCGGCCGTCAACGCGGATGACGCCTGGGCGCACAGGTTCATTGAGGAAACCGTGGCCAGGGTTATTCTTTTTAGCTTGAATGGCAAGGGTGAGCTCATGGTCAGGGTCCTGAGCTCGGACACTGCCGGGCTCGCGCTTGAGATTGAGACAGCTGGCCAGCTCGCCAGGACTCACCTTCCCCTAGTCGGCCTGCACAACGCGGCCAACGCGGGGGCCGCGACCGCGGTTCTCGTTGGCCTCGGTTTTGAGCTCTCGGATGTCGCCTCAGCCCTCAGGACAGCAAAGGGCCCACCCGGCCGTTTTGAAAAGGTCGGCAAAACGAGGGATTTTCTCGTTATAGTTGACTACGCTCACACCCCGGAGGCGCTTTCCCGTGCCCTGAAGGCCGCCAGGCTCCTTACCCGCGGGAGGCTCCATTTGGTTTTCGGTTGCGGGGGCAACAGGGACAGGGGAAAACGCCCCCTCATGGGCAGGGTCGCGGAGCAGGAGGCGGACATCGTGGTTCTCACAACAGATAATCCCAGGGACGAGGAGCCAGCGGACATAATCCGCGAGATACTCTCTGGCATGGAGACCTCGCCTCTGGTTGTGCTGGACCGGCGCGAGGCCATCAGGAAGGCCATATCCGGGCTAGCGCCCGGAGATGTCCTCCTCATAGCTGGAAAAGGGCATGAGGATTACATGGAAATAAAGGGCACGCGGGTGCCTTTCTCTGATAGGGTAGTGGCCGATGAGGTTCTGAATGAGATACAGGCTGGCTGAGATTGAGAAGGCCCTCATGGGCGAGCTCAGGGGCCCGGATGCCATTGTTACTGGCGTTTCGGCTGATAGCCGGACCGTCCGGAGGGGCGACCTCTTCTTTGCCCTCCGAGGCACCAGGGATGGGGTTGAGTTCGTTCCGGACGCTTTCGCACGGGGCGCGGCCGCCGCGGTTGTCCCCATATATTTTAAGGGAGAAGACCGGCCCGTCATAGTCGTTGAGGAGACCCTTTCCGCCCTGAGCCGGCTCGCTTTCTTCCACAGGAATCGGCTCGGTTCCCGCGTGATAGCCGTAACCGGTTCATTTGGCAAGACCGCTGTAAAGGACATGCTCTCCCTCATCCTTTCGGCCCGTTTCTCGGTTTCGGCAAGCCCCAGGAGCTTCAATAACAACATAGGGGTTCCCCTCTCCATTCTGGCTTCTGATGACGATGATTTCCTCGTGCTTGAAATAGGGACCAATCACCCCGGAGAGATAAAGGCCCTTGCCGGCCTCGCCAGGCCCCACATAGCCGTGATAACTGCCGTAGGAAGAAGCCACCTGGAGGCCTTTGGAGACACCCGCGGCGTTGCAGTGGAGAAGTCTGCCCTCCTCTCAGGCCTTGAGAGGGGCGGCCTGGCGTTCCTGCCAGAGGGTCTCCTTCATGAGGAAATATTCCTCTCGACCCTGAGGCCGGATGTCCGGGTGATCCGTTTCTCCGCGAGGGATGTCCGCCTGGAGGGGAACGGGGTCTCTTTCTCCTTCCTGGGCCACGAATTCCGTGTTCCGGTTCCCCATCCCGGATACGCTCACGACGCGGCCTGCGCGCTGGCCGTTGCCTTTGAACTAGGGGTTGATCCGGACGCGGCCCGTTCTGCCCTCGCCTCATACACGCCCACAGGAATGCGCATGAGAATTGAAAGGATAGGCGAAATAGATGTGATAAACGACGCCTACAATTCAAATCCGGATTCGGCAGAGGCCCTGGTTGCCTCCCTGCCTGCTCCGGAGAGAACTATCCTGGTTCTGGGAGAGATGCTTGAGCTCGGCGAGAGCTCTCCTGCCCTGCACCGCGAGCTTGGGGAGTTTGCCGGAGGGAGGGGATTTAAAGCGATAATCTGCGTCGGATCTGAGGCAAAAGCAACGGCCGAGGCCTCCGGGGGCCTGTGGTTCCCAGGGCCATATGAGGCCGCGGAACACCTCTTGAAGACTCTAAAGCCAGGCGACATCCTGGTGCTGAAGGGTTCAAGGCTCGTTGGACTTGAGAAAATACTGGAGGTTTTGAGAGATGCTCTATGAGATTTTTTACCCATTGACCCCCCACTTCACCCCGTTCAATCTCTTCTATTATATAACATTCCGAGCCGCCATGTCCGCGCTCACCTCCGGTGCCCTTGTTTTTCTGCTTATGCCCGCCTTCATAAAGAGGTTCTCCCTGCCTGAGCGCATATCCGAGGATGTTCCCGGCAATCACATCCACAAGGAAGGGACACCCTCTTCAGGCGGCATAGTGATGCTCATAGGCATTCTGGTGGCTTCCCTGCTCTGGGCGAGGCCCGTGGCCCTGGTTGGCATAGCGCTCTTTGCCGTGCTCTACATGGGGCTTGTTGGTCTGGCGGATGACATAATCAAGCGCAGGGGCCAGAAGAAGAAAGGCATGGGCAAGTGGTGGAAACTGCTTTTACAGTTTGTCCTGAGCGTTCTGGTCATGCTCGGCCTAGCGTGGGCTTATCCCAATGGTGCTTTTCTGGTTCAGATGCCCTTTGCCAAAAATCTTTTGCTGAACATAGGCTATTTCTATGCGCTTTTTGCCATGATACTCTTCGTCTGGACGACCAACGCGGTCAACCTGACGGATGGCCTTGATGGCCTGGCGGCCGGTGCGGCCATCCCGGTTTTTGGCGCTCTCGCCGCGATAGCCTATGCGGCTGGCCACATAAAGATTTCCTCTTATCTCGCAATACTCTACATACCGAGCGCTGGCGAGCTCGCCGTTATATCAGGCGGTGTCCTCGGTGCCCTGTTGGGTTTTCTCTGGTTCAACGCGCACCCGGCAAAGGTTTTTATGGGTGACACCGGAAGCCAGGCCCTCGGGGCCGCTATGGCAATAATAGCCATACTCACCAAGCACGAGATAGTCATGGTGATCGCCGGCGGGCTTTTTATGATTGAGGCCATGTCGGTCCTCATTCAGGTCGGATACTTCAAGCTCACCCGCGGCAAGCGCGTTTGGCTCTGCGCTCCCATCCACCACCACTATGAACGCAAGGGCTGGCACGAATCCACCATAGTGATCAGGTTCTGGATAATATCAATCCTCTTCGCGCTCCTGGCCCTTTCAACCCTTAAGATAAGATGAACAAGTCCGCTGAGAGATCGCCTTTTGCCCCTGTCCCTGGGGTCGCTTTCGGAGGTGCCGGATGAGTGGGTTCTGGAAGAGCTGGGGGACACTGAGGGCCACGGTTGTCGGCGGCGGGACCGCTGGCCTTGCCGCGGCCGGCCTCCTTTCCAGGCTTGGGGCAAGGATATTCCTCACCGATAGGTCAGCCCTGTTGCCGGGCGCGCTCGCACGGGTCAGGGAGCACGAGCATGGCGGACACACCCTCCGCGCGCTCATGGCTGACCTTCTGGTTCTCAGCCCCGGCGTTCCGCCTTCAAACTGGCTCGTCCGCAGGGCGGGGGACATCGGTATTCCCGTGATGGGGGAGCTTGAACTGGCCTGGAGAAACATATCCGGCACCGTCGTGGCCATAACCGGGACAAACGGCAAAAGCACGGTGACCAAAATGGTAGCAGAGATGCTCGGTGTTCCCGCGTCCGGCAATGTCGGCCTCCCGCTCTCGGCGCTCGCACCCTCCTGTGGGAACTTCGCGGTTGAGTGCTCGTCTTTCCAGCTCGCGCAATCCGACGCTTTCAAACCACGGGTGGCCGCGATCCTCAACATTGATGTGGATCACCTGGATTGGCATCCTTCGCTTCAGGATTATCGCTCGGCAAAGGCGAGGATATTCGCCAATCAGGATGAAAGCGATTACCTGGTACTCAACGCGGATGACCCCTTGGTCAGGCCCCTTGCAAAGAACGCCCGGTCAAATGTCCACTACTTCAGCCTTCGCGAAGAGGCCTCTGCCTGGCTGTCCGGGGATGACCTGGTTCTCTTCGGAAACAGGCTGATGAGCCGGACAGAGCTCCTGGTTGTCGGCGTTCACAACACGGCCAACGCTCTGGCGGCCGCGCTCTGTGCGAGTCTCGCCGACGTTTCTCCGGACAGGATAAGCCGGGTTCTCCGCGAGTTTAAAGGCCTACCGCACAGGGTTCAGTTCGTCAGGGAGCTCCGGGGCGTCAGATTCTACGATGACTCAAAAGGGACAAACCCCCACGCGGTCCTGGCCGCGCTATCGGGTTTTGATGAGCCCGTGGTCCTAATAATGGGCGGCCTGGACAAAGGGGTTGATTTCACGGGCATGCGCGAGGCCATCCGCGATAAGGTAAGGGCCATTGTGGCGATTGGGGCGTGCCGCCAGAAGGTTCGGGACACATTTTCTGACCTTGTTGATGTCCTTGTCGCCGATGGTATGAAGGCCGCGGTGAGGGCCGCGTTCAGGATGGCGCTCTCCGGGGATGTTGTTCTCCTTTCACCGGCCTGCGCGAGCTTTGATATGTATAGGGACTACAGAGAAAGAGGGGAGGATTTTCAGAATGCCGTTAAGGACATCTGAATCAGGAACCATCGGAGCCAGAAATGAGGCCAAGGCCGGCCTTGACCTTTGGATAGCTTTACCGGTATTCATTCTGCTTGCTGTGGGCGCCTTGATCGTCTATACCTCATCCTCCTACCTTGCCCAGGCCAATGACCTGCCCCAGTTCTACTTTTTCATGAGGCACCTCCTTCGCCTCCTGGTCGCTGTCCTGGTCCTGATCCTCATGTATGCTATTCCGGCTGAGTTCTGGGAGCGCCACAGCGGAAAGGTATTTTGGCTGGCCGTCGTGCTCCTGGTTGCCCTCTTCTTTCTTGGCAAAACCGCCTTGGGCGCGCGGAGATGGTTCATGTTCGGTGGTTTCAGCTTTCAGCCCTCTGACCTGGCAAAACTTTCCCTCGTGGTTTTCCTGGCCCGTTTCATGGCCAGGAAAGACATAAAATCCTTCAGGACAGGTTTTCTGCCCGCGCTCGGGGCCACAGGCATCCTGGTTGGCCTCGTCCTCCTGGAACCCGCTGTTTCCACATCGGCCATCCTCGCGCTCGTCGGTATATTCATGCTTTTTATAGGCGGAGCGAAGCTCGGGCACCTCATGGTTACCTGCGCTGTCGCGGCCCTGGTCTTCGCGGCCAGCATCAGGTTTTTCCCGCACGCGAAGGAACGCGTGGAGAGCTTTACCCGGGGCGGAGCATATCAGGTTACCCAGGCAAAGATAGGGCTTGCCGAAGGCGGCCTAATTGGGGTTGGCCCCGGAAAGGGCAAGGAAAAGTTCCTTTATTTGCCTAAACCCCACACTGATTTCATCTATGCGGTCGTGGGCGAGGAGCTCGGCCTGGTTGGTTCCCTGGCTGTCCTTGGACTCCTCACGATCATTGTCCTCCGTGGCATAGTGATAGCCAACAGGCTCATTCAGCGCGAAAGGTTCCTGGGTCTTCTTGGTTTCGGTGCATCGGGCGTTATAGGCTTGTACGGCCTCGCGCACATGTCGGTTGTTCTGGGGCTTTTGCCGCCGACTGGCCTTGCCCTGCCTTTCATCAGCTATGGCGGGAGCTCCCTCGTGCTTTATTCTGGGATGGCCGGAGTCCTTCTCAACCTCTCAAGGAGGTTATCGCAGTGGAACTCCTGATAGCGACCGGTGGGACCGGCGGACACATCTACCCAGCGATGGCCCTCGCGGAAGAGGCCCGGTCCAGGGGAATCCCTGTCCTGTTTCTCCTAGGCCAGATCAAGGAGGGAATAATTGCCGAGGGCATCTCTGGCATCAAGGTTCCCTCTGGCCCGCTGTCCGGCGTTCCGGTCGGAAGGAGGCTCACATCCGGCATAAAGATAGCCTTCGGGACAATCAAGTGCCTGCGCCTGGTTGGGCGCGGACCCATAGTGGCTTTCGGTTCATATGCATCCGTCCCTATACTTCTGGCGGCCAGAATAATGAGAAAAAGATATTGGCTCATGGAGCAGAATGTCATACCTGGGGCAACTGTCCGGGCCTTCGCTCGCGGCGCGGCGGCTGTTTTCACCACATTCCCTGAGACAGAGGCTCACCTGTCCGGAGCTAGGTGTTTTGTCTCCGGAAATCCGCTCCGCGGGAACCTCCGGGAGATTCCAAAGCCAGAGGCACGGGCAAGCCTCGGTTTTGATGAGAGGCCCCTCGTCCTCGTGATGGGCGGTTCTCAGGGCGCCAGGGCCCTCACGGCCATCGCGCTTGAGATAGCCACGTCTGTGCCAGACCTTCAGTTTCTCGTCATAGCCGGCAAGAGGGATTACCCCATGTTCAGGAGGGATTATCCAGAAAGGGGCGAAAATTTTCTCTTGGTTGATTACCTACCGAATGTCTCACCCGCGTATTCCGCGGCCGACATAGCCATAGCGAGGGCTGGAGGCGGGATCTCGCAGGAGCTCGGTTTCTTTGGCCTTCCTGCCATTCTCGTTCCGTTTCCCCACGCGGCCGACGATCACCAGAGGGCAAACGCGGAGGCCCTCGCGAAAACAGGTGGTGTCGTTGTCCTTTCTGAGGACCGTCTTGAGGAGCTTCCTCGCCTCCTGTGCGATTTGCTCCGCAATAGCCAGAGGCTTTCCTTTATGGCCCAGGCCATCAGGGGATTCGCAAAACCTCGTGCCGCGGCCGTGGTTCTTGAGGTGGTATTGAAAGAAACAAAAAAGGAGGTTCTTGAATGAACGAGGCTTACAACGCATACCGGGTAGGAATATCCCAGCTTCTGGGCGATTCCCTGGTTGACATAATGATGTTGAAGGATGATGGCGGTTTGGTCGGTGTCCTTGTCCTGGATGGCGATGCTGGCCTTGACACCGAAACCAGGAGGGCGCTCTCGGAGCTGGAGACATCCATACTCCAGGAGACCGGAGTGCATGTGATGACCCTTGCCATGCCCAGCCATGAGGCTGAGGAGAGGAAGAAACGGATAGCCATGATGGGGAGCGTAAGGCACAAGGCCGAGCGTAGCCGGAGCGATTGTCACGCCAGGCGCATGAAGACCCTCCTCCTCAGGTCCGAGAAGAACCTCATGGCCGTGGAAGCTCTTATGGATAAAGGGCTTTATAACATAGCGGTTTCCTCGGCCTACTACTCGGCCTACCTCGCGGCCAAGGCTCTTCTGATAATGGGCGGGGATGAGCCGTCTGATACACGGCGCTGTCTGGACATGTTCATGGAGAGGTTCGTTAAGACCGGCTTGGTCCCGCGGGAGCTATCCACTTCGCTTATCATGCTTCGCGACGCATATACCGAGGCAGAGTTCAGGCTCAGGGATTTTAAGGCCAAGGAAACCGCGGATCTCCTCTCGGAATCAAGGAAGTTCCTCACCGCGGCCAGGACGATTCTGGAAGGGCTATGAGACCGACTGCATTTGGTCTGCCTGAGCCGGGAGCCTCGCCCGGAGACCCGAACACAGGGGGTTGCCCATGATCCTCCCAAAAAAGAAATACGAGCGCGTTCACTTTATTGGCATAGGTGGCTCCGGGATGAGCGGCATAGCCGAGGTCCTCATTAACCTCGGTTTCACGGTCACGGGATCTGATGTTGCCAGGCAGGAGACAACCAATCACCTGGAGGAGCTCGGCGCGAGGGTATTCTACGGCCATGACCCCTCCAACCCTGTTGGCGCGGACCTGGTGGTTGTATCCTCAGCTATAAGGGATGATAACCCCGAGCTTGTCGCCGCGAGGGAAATGGGCATCCCTGTAGTTCCAAGGGCACGGATGCTGGCTGAGCTGATGCGGGTCAAGTTCTCCATAGCCATATCCGGAATGCACGGCAAATCCACAACTTCCTCCATGGTAGCGCATGTCCTGGCGCGCGCGGGCCTTGACCCCACTGTGGTTATAGGCGGGAGGTTCCACGGCACCAGGACAGGCGCACGGCTCGGCCAGGGACCATACTTGGTCGCTGAGGCAGACGAGTCTGACAGGAGCTTCCTTGAGCTTTTCCCTACAATAGCTGTTGTCACCAACCTTGATCCAGAGCACCTTGACACATATTCCGGGATGGAGGACATCTCCGAGGCATTCCTCAGGTTTGTCTCGCGGGTTCCGTTCTATGGCGTTGCTGTCCTTAACCTTGACTCTGATCCGGTCCGCAAGCTCATGCCCCTCGTTGAACACAGGGTAATCACATACGGGATGGTGAGACAGGCGGATGTCTCCGCGAGGGAGATAACCCTCAGAGACCTTGGTTCGGATTTCCTGGTCTTCTGGGATGGTGAGGAGATAATGAAGGTTTCGCTTTCGGTTCCAGGCATACACAATGTCTCCAACGCGCTGGCGGCCATAGCGGTTGCCCTGGAGCTGGAGATACCCCATGATGCCATAACCGAGGGGCTTGCCTCGTTCTCTGGGGTAGAGCGCAGGTTTGAGATAAAAGGCGAGCGCGACCGCGTCCGGGTGGTTGACGATTATGGCCATCACCCCACCGAGATAAGGGCGACCCTCGCGGCCGCTCGCAACTATTGGAAGGATGGCAGGATAGTGGTTCTATTTCAGCCCCACAGGTTCACCCGGACCCTTTACCTGCACGCGGAGTTCGGTGGCGCTTTTCTTGACTCTGACCTCCTTTTCATCCTTCCTATATACCCTGCCGGCGAAAAGCCAATAGAGGGTGTTTCCTCCAGGCTGATCTACGAGGCAGTTAAAGAGGCCGGGCACAAGGATGTCCATCTCATTGAGGAGGGCGAGGATGTCCTGGAGGTCCTGAGGGAGGCTCTCCGCCCCGGAGACCTGCTCTTGACCCTGGGCGCTGGGAATGTCTGGAAAATAGGGGAGGAGTTCCTGAATGGTTGAGATAAAACGCGATGTGATAGTGGGGCCGATGACCAGCTTTGGCATAGGCGGACCCGCGCGCTTCTACGCGGAGCCAGCCACCCCCGGGGAGGTCTCCGAGTGCCTTTCGTTCGCCAAGGCAGAGAACCTCCGGGTTTCGGTCCTTTCCGCTGGCACGGATGTGCTGGTCGCGGACGAGGGCATCCCCGGCATCCTTGTCTCCGCGAGGAGGCTGAAGGGCATATCCGTTGAGGAGGGTCTGTTGATAGCTGGAGCCGGCGAGAGCCTCGCGAGGGTGTGCCTTTTCGCGGCCGAGGTGGGGCTTGGCGGTCTGGAGGAGCTCTACGGCATACCCGGCGCCATGGGCGGCGCGGTCGCCAAGAATGCTGGCGCGTACGGCAGGGAGATGGCGGAGCTGGTCGCCTGGGCCGAGGTTATGACCGGGGAGGGCCTCGTCAGATTTTCAAAGGATGAACTGGCGATGACATATAGGGCCTCAGCCTTGCCCGCCGCTGGGATACTGCTCCGGGTTGCCATGAGCCTGGAGAGAAGCGATCCAGCGAAGCTCAGGAACGCGATGTATTATTACAACGAGAAGAGGAAGCGTCATCAGCCCATAGGCCAGCGCTCGGCTGGGTGTATATTCAAGAATCCGCCAGGCGGGCACGCTGGTGCGCTCATTGAATCCGCTGGACTGAAGGGCCTCCGTGTGGGCGATGCTATGGTCTCCACGCTCCACGCCAATTTCATAGTCAACCTCGGACAGGCCACGGCCAGGGATGTCCGCGAGCTCATTGAGCGCGTCAGGAAGAGGGTTCTGGAGGCTCATGGCGTTGCCCTGGAGACCGAAATAGAATTTTTGCCGGGAGGAGACACATGAAAACACAAGAAGGTATTCTGGGATTGGACCTGGGTTCGGGCTTCATCCGTTGCGTTGCTGGAGAGCTCAGGGACGGAAGGGTATTCATAAATGGAGCGGCCCAGGTACCGTCCAGGGGAATAAGGGGGGGAGTCATAGTCAACATGGACAGGGCTACCGCAGTGATAAAGGCCGCGGTGGCCGAGACATGCAGGATGGCTGATCTAAAGCTGGAGAACCTTATACCCGCGGCCGGAATAACGGGTCGCCAGATATACTCAAAAGGCTCGTCCGGCCTTGTGACAGTGAAAAAGGGCAAGCCCATAACCCAGGATGATGTGAAGCGCGTCCTTGAGCAGGCGAAATCCATCTCGCTTCCGGCGAATCACGAGATAATATATGTCCACCCCAACCAGTATGCGGTTGATTCCACCAGGGGCATAAAGAATCCGGTTGGCCTCGCTGGTGTAAGGCTGGAGCTGGAGGCATACATAGTGACTGCTGACAGGGTGTTTCTTGAGAACATAACTGCGTGCCTCTCTAGCGCTGGAATACGTCAGCCCCTGTTTTTCTTTCAGCCAATAGCGGCTTCGTATGGGGTCATGGACGAGGAGGATTTTGAGGAGGGGGCTATCCTGCTTGATATTGGCAGGACAACGACGGATGTCGCTGTCTGGCAGGACGAGATGCTCCTGAATGTTGATGTGATGGAATGGGGAGGGGATTACATAACCGAGGCCATAGCGGCTGAGTTCCTGATGAGCCAGGCCACAGCGGCCCACCTGAAGGAGAAATACGGCGTCGTGGGCAACTACTACACGGTTGACGAGGCAGAGACCATAACTGTTCGGGATTCAAAGAGAGGCGTTGAATACGGCGTTGCCAGAAGGAGGCTCTCCCAGGTGATAGAGCAGGCGGTTGGTGACCTCCTCACCAGGATAAGGGCGGAGCTGGAGCGCGCGGGGCTTTATCGGGTCACGAGGGCCGGGACGCCGATTCTCCTTGTCGGTGGCACATCTGCCTTGCCCGGAGCCAGGGAGATGGCGGAGGAGATATTCAGTCTCCCCGTTACCATAGGGACGCCGAGGGGCGTTGAGTCCTTCTCCGAGGCCGTTGCCACTGCTGACTTCGCGGTCGCGGTCGGCCTGGTGAAGATGGCGAGCCAGAGTGTTTTGAAACCCAGGCCGCGTGTGGTTTTCAAACAATTCTGGGAGAACATAAAAGATATGTTTTAACAAAGGAGAACCTGACATGAAGGTCTATTACGACGATAGGACAGATCCGGCCAGGATACTGGTCATAGGCGTTGGCGGGGCTGGGTGCAATGCCGTAAATCACATGGTGAGGAAGGGGCTTACTGGCGCGGCCATAGCCGCGGCCAACACGGACAGGCAGGTCTTGGAAACATGCCTTGCCGACATCAAGATACCCCTGGGAAGCACCGTGACCAGGGGGCTTGGTGCTGGCGCTGATCCGGAGGTTGGAAAGATGGCCGCAGAGGAATCCGAGGAAGAGATAGAAAAGGCAATAGAGGGCTACGACATGGTTTTCATCGCAGCTGGTATGGGCGGCGGTACGGGAACCGGTGCCAGCCCGGTGGTGGCCAGAATAGCCAAGGAAAAGGGAATCCTCGTGGTGGCAATAGTTACCAAGCCGTTCAGGTTTGAGGGCCAGGCCAAGCAGGACAAGGCCGAGGCTGGGCTGAGGGAGCTCAGGGAACACGCCAATGTCCTTCTTGTTATAAGCAACACCAAGCTCGCGGAGACCACAAGGGAGCTTCCCATACCCCAGGCCTTCGCGCGGGCCGACGACATCCTCTACCACGCGGCCAGGTCAGTGGTTGACATCATACGCAACCCCGGCTATATGAATGTGGATTTCGCGGATGTCAGGACCGTGATGAAGAACGGAGGCCTGTCCCTCATTGGCATAGGCGAAGCCAAGGGCGAGAACAGGGCCGTGAGCGCGACCAAAATGGCCCTCAGTGCGCCGCTCCTTGACGGCATTGAAAACATATCCGGTGCAGACAGGATACTGGTGAATATTCAGTCTCCGGATAATCCAGATTTCGGCCTGAGAGTGGAGGAGATGGAGGCCATACTCAACACGATAAGCCAGGAGGCCATGGCCCAATCAGGCTCTCCTGAGACGATAGTGGGTATGGTCATGGATAGGGAGCTGACCGAGACCATCCGGGTTACGGTGATAGCCACCGGCATAAAGGAGAGAAGGGGATTTGTGCCCGGATACCGCTTCCCCGGCCCAGTGACTCGCCCGACCAGGACATCCAGGACAGACAAAGATAAGGACCGGACAGGGGTGAGCGGCGACATCTATTCTGGTTTTGAATTCAAGAGGCCTCTGATTGATCCTGATGAGGAGGATGATTGGAGAGAGTTTGGCTCGAGGGCCTAGGGGGCGGCAAGCCTGAGATAGCTCTTGTTTTTCCGGGCCCCAGGAGGATAGGTGCGGAGAACCTCGGCCTTCACTCCGCCTTCCGCGGCTTAAATAGGCTCTCCTTCACCGACATCTTTTTCACGGACAACCCCCGCGGCATCAGGAGCGGCAAGCCACTGTATGAGTTTTCCCTGATATTCTTCTCGTTCTCATATGAGCCGGATTACCTCCCAGCGCTCAGGTTCCTTAAGGCCGAGGGAATAGAGCTGGACAGGAGAAGGAGGGGTTTTCACCTGCTTTTTGCCGGCGGAATTGCCCCCTCTGCCAATCCGTTTCCCCTCTGGCATACCTTTGATGCCGTTCTGGTGGGTGAGGCAGAGGCCATTATCCCATTTCTGGAAACGGGAATATATGAGGAAAGACAAAGCTTTCTCTCGTATCTTTCCGAGAGGGCCTGGGCCTGGCTCCCAGATCAGAAGGAGGATGCGGAAAGGGCCAGGCTCCCGGACATGACACGGTCGGATGCTTTCTCCGCGTTTGTTGAAAGGGACTCCTTCTTCAAGGGCGAGTTCCTGGTTGAAGTTTCAAGGGGTTGCCCGAACCGGTGTAGGTTCTGCCTCCTAGGTTTTTCCAGCCTGCCTCCGAGGTTCCTACCCGGCGAGATAGTCTTGGACCTTCTCGGCCAGTTGCCCGTGGGACTCACCAGGCAGGTCGCTCTGGTTGGTTCAGCCGTTGCCGAACACCCTGAGATCCGCGAGATACTCGCTGGTTCTCCCCAACACCTTATCCTGAACCCCACCTCTCTCAACGCATCCGCGCTTGAACCAGAACTCCTGGCCCTTCTCGCCAGGCGTGGTGCAAAGACCCTTACCCTCGCACCTGAGGTCGCCTCTGATTCCCTACGAATGTCCCTGAACAAACCCTTTGGAAACGAGAGGATCCTTGATGTTGCCCGCTGGGCAAGGGATGTGGGCTTCGGTTCCCTCAAGCTCTACTACATGATCGGTTTGCCCAAAGAGACCCAAGAGGATGTCCGGGCCATATCAGACCAAGTCAGCGAGATAAAGCGCGTTTTTAAAAGACGTGTTCGGGCCACTGTTTCCCCGTTCGTGCCAAAGGCGGGGACCCCGTTTTATCGCGCGCGGTTCCTTTCAGAAGAGGATTACAAGAAAAGGGTTTCGTTGATCAATGTCCCAAAGGATGTTCTCCTAAAGGTTCATGGCTACCGGAAGGCTAGAGAGGAGGCGATTCTCTCCCGCGGCGACCAGAGCGTTTCCGCGGCGCTGTTGGTCGCGGCCCAGGAGGACATCAGCCTCGCCTCTGGCCTCAAGAAGGCGGGCGCCATCCCCTCTTTGTATCTGGATGACCCCGGCTATCCACTTTCAGCTCCGTTTCTCCGTGTGAGCTCCGGGGTTTCACGGGATTTTCTGGACGCGGAGTGGAGGAGGGCCATGGATGATGAACCCACCCCGCCGTGTTTTCCCGGATGCGGGGAGTGCGGGGTGTGCTGAGATTAGCGAAACTCATCGGGTAGATATGGGATTCGCTAATACGATTGTGTTTTAGGATTCATGAATTATTCCCTTATCATCCTGTACCCGTATGTCCCGAAAGCCGTCGTGATGGTTCCGGCGCCCGCCTGGACTACGCCGTTATCAGGTGAGACAGATATTCTCCCGGTGGCCCTTATGTCCTTTATCACGGTGGTTGATAGGTTGAATTCCAATATATATCCCTGTTTCCCGTCCAAGAGGCCAGTGCCCTTATAGGTATAGGTTCCCCTGCCGTTTGCCAGGGACACTTCCCAGCTCTGACCCGGCGAGACCGGCTCCTGCGGTAGGGGAGCACACGGCGAAACAATTCCCGCGGAGGCGACATCTTCCCAAGGATCAGGCAGGCCATGGACCTCGGCCTCCATGGTCTTGCCGCCGGGCGATACCAAAAGAAAGATCGTTCCCTCCTGGTCTCCTTTTATATTCGCGGTTAAAGAATAATCCAGGTCAGTTAATTCGGTCACATGAACCGCCATCCTAACCTTTGTTGTCCCGGGTTTTTCCTGGTTCCAGAAGGTTATCCTGTAGACGACGCTGTAGCCAACGCTCATATCAAGCCTCATGTGGGAAACCTGGGATGGCACGCAGGCCATTATGAACAGAAGGATAAAACCGCTAGTCCTCCACGGATTTGACCCTTCCCTTTGTGACATAACTTACCACCTCCTCTGCCAGACGAACAAAGGCTTTTGTGGCTTCGGAATTGGGCTTCGCGACCACTATGGGTATCCCCGCGTCCGAGGCGGCCACGAGATCAATCTCCATGGGTATCTTCGCCAGGAGGGGAACCCCGGTTTCGGCCGAGAGCCTCTCTCCACCCCCCTCACCGAAGATGTTCTCTTCGCGGCCGCACCCTGGACATTTGTAGTAGCTCATGGTTTCCACTATGCCTATGGCTGGGACATCAACCTTTCTGAGCATGGACAGGGCCCTCCGCACATCATTGATCGCGAGGACCTGCGGCGTTGTAACCACCAGGCCCCCCGCTATCTCCACCAGTTGCGCCATAGACAATTGAGCGTCTCCTGTTCCGGGCGGAAGGTCAAGCACGAGAAAATCCAACTCGCCCCAATTGGTTTCAAACAGAAGTTGTTCGTATGCTTTGTGAACCAGAGGGCCTCGCCAAATCACGGGACTGTCATCCTCAAGCATCAGGCCGAGGGACATTACCTTTACCCTATATGCTTCAACCGGGATTATCTTGTCGTTTTCCGCCCTTATTTCCGCACCCTGGATGCCCATGAGGGTTGGCACTGATGGTCCATAGACATCCGCGTCAAACAGCCCCACTCTCAGTCCCCTTAGAGCCAGCTCCGCGGCCAGGTTCGCGGCAACCGTTGACTTGCCGACGCCCCCCTTTCCGCTGGTCACGAGAATAACATTTTTTACTCCAGGGATGGGCCTTTTCTTGAGGTCTGCCGTACTCTTTTTTCCCGTGAGAATGGCAAAGTTGACCTCAAAGTCTATCTTCTCCGCGCCCTCTGCCTCAAGCAGTTTTCGCGCCTCTTCCAGGAGCGGTTTTTCCTTGCCCCTCATCTCATCCGGGAACAGAAAGACCACAGAGACCCTTTCGCCGGTTATTGAAACTCCCTTGACAAAACCCGCTGATACCACATCTCCATCGCCGTGTTTCACCCTTCTCAGAACCGCATAAACATCAGTTATCTTCATGGAGGAAATTATAGCCCACTTCCTGCGGCAGATTCAAGGTCCATATTGCTCATTATGAAACCCCTGAAAAATCCCGGTTTGTCCTCGGTCCCCATCCGAAAGCCTCATCATAGCCAGAAGAGAACCCTGAGGAAATGCCCTCTCGGCGGGATTTTTCAGGGGCCCCTCTTAGAAACCTGTTCTCTTGGACAAAGCGCTCCTGGCTCAACCTGTAAGTTATTACTACTTTATCAAAGGTCTTACCAGTGCCAAACGCAGGAGGGCGGCCCTTCCCGGAGTAATAGGGATCGGATCGTTCCCCGGGCAGGCCGCCCAAATTTTCATACTACTTCCTTCTCACGGCTATAGCCCTCCTCGCTAGTTCCTCTGAGTCCGGACACCTGCCCTTTCTATAGCCAAATTGCCTCTCGCAGGCCTCCATGATCGCTTGGGGATAGAAATTGGATTCGGCTATAAACCCGGCCTCTTCAAGGCGGTCCATGGCCTCATCCCTGTCATGCTCAGCGATCAGAAGAACCTCTCGGCAAGCTGATTGACAGTAATTTGGCGTTTCCAGGACATTCCCGAGGCCAGCGCGGCTCAGGATCTCCCCTATAGATTTCCTGGCCTGTGCGCCGGCTATCCGGAGCTCTTTCATGGCCTCCGCATTCATATCGTAGAATTCGGCTGTCTTGACATGCATTGAAACGAGCATCAGAAGCTCGGGGTCTTTTGACACCAGGAACGAGGCGCTCTCGGAGGAGGCCACACCGACGGTTCCTCCGCTACCAGCGCATATCCAGGTGGAACGCGATGCGCTCCAGACTCTTGAGCCAAGCGCACCGCGGGCATCATCCACCAAGACGAGACCGTGTTCGGCCGCGAATTCCTCTACCTCATTAACGAACGGCGAGAAGCCGAGCGGATGGGTCATCACGATGCCCCGGAGCACCCAGCCCCTTCTTTTGTGGACCCAAACGCCATTTTCTCTGCGGTATTCGCTTTCCAGTTTGCGTGTGAGGTTGCCGCGGTTGAGGACAATGTCCTCCCCGACATCCACATAGGAGGGCCTAGCGCCAACGCTGAAGACATCCGGGCCGGGCGTATGTTTTCCAAAGGCAGGAACCAGAACCTCGCAATCCGGACCGAGACCGAGACCGAATAGGGCTACCCTAAGAGCCGCGTTGGCATCCCTTACTGGCAGAATATTTTCGGTTTCAGGGGCATCAGCATGGGTAACCCTCTCAAAACGCTCACCCCGCGCCGCGGTTTTACCCGCGAGCATTCCAAAACTGTGTCTGTTCAATTTCATTTTTCACCTCCAAAAAACTTTTTATTTTGCTCGGATATATTATAGGCCGGAGAGTGGTGAACGATCAAGGCCTTTTTTCTGACAAAAACCGGCAGTTCAAGGCCAAATCAAGCAAATAAAAACCCCTCTAGAAGAGAACCCTGAGGGAATGCTATTGTGGCGGTAGAACCCTGTTCTCTTGGACAAAGCGCCCATCCCCCAAACCAGTAAGTTATTGCTACTCTATCAGAGCTCTCAAATAACTAATCAGGTTCCCCAAGGCCGATCACCCTGACCCCTTTGGCCGTGAGGGCCGCGGCCGCTACACCCATTCCCGGATAAAGGCCCGATGTTGTCCAAACCCAGTTCACTCCGCAGGATGGGCTTTTTTCAATCAGATAGGCCTCCTGGACACATAGCTTTTTGGCTATCCCGACTGTTTCCAGCGCGCCCCTCATAAACTTCTCTGTTACATCCTGGCCATCCTGACTCAGAACACTTGCCCTTCCCGAAAGCACATCCCGCCCATCACCTCCGCATAACAGGGCTGGAGGCCGTGGGGTCGGCAATCCGCCCAATTGTTCCGGACACACGGGAATGAGTATGCGATTGTCTGGGATGCGCGGCGCCAGATCCGGTCTGCTTGAACCGTCGTATCTACAATGAACACCCACGAGACACGCGGACACCAAAACCGGCAAATCAGGGCAAGGATTATGGGTGCCCCTCTCAGAACTCTTCTTCTTCGGACTCGTCGGGTTCCTCCAGATCTTCCTCTGGTTCTTCCTCCTCTTCCTCGCGCGTGAGGAATTCCTCCAGCTTCACGGGCATAACCAGATACAGGACCTCCTGGCCGGATTCGTTTGAGGAGGGTTCAATCTTGAATGGAGAGGTGGAGCTGTATATCCGCAGGGTTAACCTGTCTGAATGCAATGACCTCAGGACCTCAAGGATCATCTTTCCTGAAAGCCCGAGTACTGTGTCAGGGCCATAGTATTCGCTGGGGATCTCTTCCTCGGCTGAGCCGGCCGCGCTGTGGGCCTCAAGCCTGGCTACAGAACCGGAGAGTATGAGCCTCACGGTGTTCAGCGGAGGCTCGGTGAATTCCATGACCCTCTTCATGGCCTCGGTGAGCTCGCCGCACGAGAGCCTAAGCTCGTTCCCTGGATCGGCTGGAATCACGGCTTCGTATTGGGCATAGGGGCCCGGCATCAGCCGGGATAGGACGTGCCCCCTGGGGTGAGACACATATATGAAGTCATCCTCAATTTTTAGCTCAAGGGTTTCTCCGGACAGGTTCCTTATGAGATCAGCCATTGGTTTTGAGATTATAGCGCTGGCAGAGCCATCAATGGCCGCCTCCTTGCGCCAGAGGCCGAGCCGCTGGCTGTCCGAGGCTACAAAAAGCATTTCGCCTGGCCTGAGTTCCCAAAGAACCCCCGTAAGGAATGTCCTGGGGTCTTCCCTTGCCGCGCAGAAGGACACGGTCGCAAGTCCTTCCTTCACATCAGAGGTTTTGACACGGAAACCCGGAATATCCGGCAGTTGGCGAATCCTGGGGAACTCATCCGGAGAGAACCCGGAGAACCTATACTTTCCGCCATCGTGCTTGAGATAAAGGGCCCTGTCCTCAAATTTGAAAGAAAGACTCGGCCCCCTCAGGGAGCTGACGGTATTGAACAGCGTCTTGCCCTGAACAGCGACCGACCCGTCCTCGGCCTCGGCTACCGAGAGGTATTCCCTGAGGGATATGTCCATATTGGTAGCCGCTATCTCAAGGGTCTGATCTTCAACCTTTAGAAGGACTGTGTCCAGGATCGGGATTGGCGATCTCGTGGGCAATATCCTTACCGCCGCGGACAGGGCTTCAACAAAAGCATCTCTTCCGACGAGAAAACGCATTACTATTCCTCCTCTGACGCAAATTCTAAGGTCTCGGCTCAGGGGTTTTCAAGGTCTCTTGATTGGAAAATCCGGCCCAGCCGAGGGTATAATTTGCCCATGATTGAAGGACTTCAGCCCCTCCGGATGACGGGGGGTCAGTTTGTTTCCCTCAGCTGGGCCATAAAATCAGCCGTTGCCAGGCTTCGCGATGACTATGACTATGATTTTATAAACGGCATCCTGGGCACCGCTTTCATGGTTCAGGCATCCCCGGACGAGGAGTGCAAGGCCTGGTGGACAACCGGAAACCAGGCGGTTTATCTGGGGTTCGCGTCCCGCGCCCTTGGTGTTCCCATGAGAAGGATTCCTGAGGGTTTCAGGTATCCCCAGGACCTTGAAGCTTTTCTGGATGAACCGGATTCATTCTTTTCGGAGCACCTTGAGGAACCCATCGCGGAGAGCCTTGAATCCGGCATACCCGTCATAGCACAGGGCTGTTTTGGCGGTTTCAGGGCAGGCCAATGGAGCCTCATAGCCGGCGTATCCGGGGATTCATTCGTGGGCTTGCCCGTTATGGCCGAAGAATACGAGGCCACAATGGACCTCCCTTGGCAAATAATCGTTCTGGGGGAGCCTGGAGAGGAGCCTGATCCCGTGCCGTTTATACGGGAGGCGTTTTCTCACGCGGTTGACCTATACGAGAACAAGGCGCCCTCTGACCCCGGCTGGCTCACCGGCAAGCCCGCTTGGGACATAATAGCCTCTGCTTTGGATCAAGACCCCTATTGCGAGGCCTGCGGGCCGGACTCCCATTCATGCCTTCACTGGATAATATCCTGCGCGGCTGGGTCCTGCATCTCCGCAATGCACTTCACGGATATGGCCTCCGAGATAATGGAGCTCTCCTCCCCCCACCTTGATCGGGCAATGGCCATGTGGAGTGAAGCACTGGAGGCCCTGAGGCCCCTTACCGCGCTTGAGCTCGTGGCAGACCTCCTCGCAAAGGACCGGAAAACCATAGCGGAGCGTCTATACATGGCCAGTGAGGCGCAGGCCAGGGCCGCGGAAGCGCTCCGGGGGTTCCTTCAGGCATGATCGCGGCAATAGTTTTGCTATTTATGTCTCCCGATCCCCTCTTTGGCCCGGATAAGGCCAAGCATGTCGCGGCCTCTTTCGTCAAGGAGATTTATGACTGGAAGACAAAGGGCAGGTTCAGCTGGCGCGACATTTTTTGGGATGGGGTTGGCCTCGCGCTCGGCGCAGGCGCGGTTTGGGCGGGCAAAAAGGGGGGCCAATTTTGATCCTGTTGATCCTCTGAAAATGTCTTCCGGAGGGGAATTCACCCTCCTTCCCTGCTTCCGGGTTAAAAAGGGCCTTGACAGTCCATGCTTGATCGGTTATAATATATAGCTGTATGATGTATGACTTGGATTTTGCTCTTGAGGAAGAAGCTAAACCGAAGCTAAACCATATATCGGAGGTGTTTCATGCCTTATATTTTGTCTATGCTGATAGCGGCCGGGGCAGGCTCCACGAAGGCCACCGGCCAAGGAACGGAACCGGGCCTCGGCGAGGCTCAACCACAGGCCACCCCGCCTGTAATCGTCAACTTCCAGGGACACCTGAGACAGGGAACCACCATCATCAACGGCACATATGCTATGACCTTCAGGCTATACAACGCGGCTGCCGGCGGAACACTCCTCCAGACCATGTCGTTCGGCGCAGTGCAGGTTTATAGCGGCGTTTTCAATGTTGAACTGCCCATAACCCAGGCCAACATCCTGAACTACACCGACCTCTGGGTTGAGGTGGATATACCCGGCCTTGGCGGCATATACACCCCTCGCGTAAAGATAAACTCTGCGGCTTTCGCCTACAACGCGTTCATGTCAGATACGACCCAGCGCATAAGGGACTTTGCGGTCACGCCGCAGGACCTCGTGCTCGGCCCGCCGCCAACTCAGCTCAACGACTTTGACCTGGATAACAACGGCAGGATAGACCTCGCGCTCCTTGATGTTCCGGCTTCAGGGACTGACCCTGGGTATATCTGGAACCAGTTTGCTGTGAACCAGGCGGCTCCTGGCTCTTTCCGGATCGCTACGAGGGGAAGGGCCGGCGCGGATCCACCCGGCAGGTTCGGTGAGCTTGCCTATGGCGGCGGAGGCGCGGGAACAGATGTGGGTGGCGTCTATGGACAGTTCAGCAACACAACGGCCTATGGCTACCTTGGCGTCCAGAGGGCTGGTCTCGGCAATGTAGGTGTCCTGGGCAACGGCGGCAACAACGGCGTTTTCGGCCAGAACAACGCTGATTACTTGAACGGCGCTGGCGTTGAGGGGTATTCCGCGTTCGCGGCCTCGGGCATAGGCGGTTTGTTCACGGGAAACGCCTCGGACAGCTCCTATGTATTCAACACTGGGGGCGGAGTGTATGGCACCGGGACAAACTTTGGCGTAGCGGGATTTAGCAACACAACCTACGCCAACGGCGCGGGCGTGAGTGGCCGCTCGCTGAACGCCGCATCGGGCATAGGTGTAGTTGGCGCAGGAAATAACCTCGCTCCAACGGTGCCCATCTATGGTTGTGGAGTCGCTGGAACCGGAGATACGGTCGGAACCTTCGGCTACGCGACCCTCGCTGGTGGCACGGGCGTCTGGGGCCAGGGCGCGAACGCTTCATCCAACGGGGTTTATGGGTCTTCGCCCGGAACAAACAGCTGGGGAGCGGTTGAGGGTTATGCAACTGGTGGAACAGGAATCGGCGGGCTATTTACTGGAAATGCTACCACTGGTTGGTATCCCACCGATGGTGCTGGTGTGGTGGGTAACGGAACCGTGTTTGGAACCGTAGGTTTTGGGGTTAACGCCGCGAATGCTGTTGGAGTAGAGGGGGTAGGTAATGGAGGTGGCCTTCGTGTGGTTACCAACCAGGAATGTGGCGTCTTCGGAACCGCAAATGACGGAGTTGCCGTAGCTGGCTATGTAGTGAATTCCATATCAGGCTGGGCAGGTTATTTCTGGGGCGACATATATGCTTATGGGTATTATAAAGATAAGGGTCCTGGCGGTGGAGGCAATATCCTTGCTTCAGGGGTCATGGCAACTGTGGTCCCTGGAGGAACAAGCCCAAAAGGTCTCTTCAGTATAACCTCTTCTGATGTAAAGGTCTACTTTGACGGTAAAGCTAGGCTTGAGAACGGTGTTGCCCATGTGGAGATACCGACCGAATATAGGAATGTTATTTCTGGTGACATAGAAGTCGTAGCAACTCCCATAGGGACGTGGAGCGGCATCTATGTGGAGAGTGCCACATCCGAAAGCTTCACGGTTAGATCCGGTGCGGGTGACCCAAACGCTGAGTTCAAATGGATAGCCGTTGCAACTCGGAAAGGATATGAGGGTGGAAAGGCCAATGATCTCCTTGCCAACAAGGACTTCTCTATTGAGGCTAGAGAAGTTCCTATGGAAAAATCATCCTCAAGGAGCAGTTGGACTGGCCAGATCGTATCCGTTGCAGATGAACCCAAGGCCATCAAGGTCACCCACAAGCGCACTCCCGCGGACGCCCAAGAGCTCAAAGAGGTGAAATAGCCATGCCAGGCCCACTTCTGCTCATAGCCCTGAGTTTTGGTGTATCCCAGGTTCAGAGGCCCTCCGCGCTCATGAGCCAGCCCGGCTACGAGCCATTCAGACCCATGGCCCTGGACACCATTAACTTCTGGGTGATAATAGGATCGGGCGGCTCATCAGACTCCATCGGTGGACTCCAGGCTCCTGGCGGTTTTTATCTCGGGGTCACTATTGGCGAACCCTGCGATCAGATAAGCTATGCTGGTGGCGGGACATACACGGGCTACTTTGGTTTCTGGTGGCCTGACCTCCAGCCCCTGTATGAGGGGATAGGGGAGGAACCCGGAGCCCAGAGGTTCACCACTTTTCTGGCCCCCCCATCCCCTAATCCCTCAAAAGGCAGGGTCGTTATTCAGTATGGGGTTGCGGATGAGCGCGAGGTGTCCCTGGCAGTCTATGACCTCTCTGGACGCGTGGTCAAGAATCTCGCCAGGGGCAAACCTGGCTCCGGCAACTACACTGTAATCTGGAACGGCGAATCCGAGTCAGGAACCAAGGTATCCCAGGGACTCTACATCCTGAGATATGAGGCTGGCGACTTCAAGAAAGTGGAGAAACTTCTCATGGTGAGATAATCCCCCGTCAGAGGTCTTTTTAATGCCCCGGCGTTTCCCGCGCGCCGGGGCCTTGTTTTTGCCCTCACCGCGCTCAGACCAGCAAATTATGGTGTCAAGGTTGGGTTGCTGATGAGGGATCATCCGACAGCATCTTTGAATGCCCTGGCCATTTTGCTCGCATATAGGTCCGGCCCGAACATCTCCTCTGCCCTCTGAATCCCCCTGTGGCTGAGCTCGTGCCGGAGGGCCTCATCCCTGATGAGGCGGATGATCGCTTGGCCCATGGCCTCTGCATCCAGCGGAGGAACAAATATTCCCGCATCACCCAGGGCCTCTGCCGCACCACCCCTGTCGCTTGATATGACAGGAACCCCCAGGGCCATTGCCTCCAAAACCGTCATGCCAAGCCCTTCCCTTGTTCCACCCCTGGGGACCGTGGGATGAAGCAGAACGAGCGCGCGCTTTGTCCAGGCGAGGGTTTCTTCCCACGATAGTTTGCCGAGGAACCTGATGCCGGTCGCCCCGGCTCTCTGAACCATCTCCATGAGGGCGTCCTGCTGGGGGCCTGTCCCCGCTATAATCAGGCTCACGCCAGGGCACTCCTTCTCAACCCCTTTCCAGGCTGATATGGCTATGTCAACGCCCTTCTCTGGGCTCAGTCTCGCGGGCAGAAAGACATAAGGCCCGCAGGGAGGTGGCTCAGGGAGTTCGGGGATGATGATCGGATTGTGAACCACCCTGATCCGTGACACATCAATTCCGAGCGCGGCTATCCTGTCAACGAGATTCCTTGAAATGGCGCAGACCACCGGTGCAGAGGCTATGGACTTCCTGAGAAGGTGATCCGAGAGGATGACCAGGGGGTGATCCGGCGCAAGCCCTTCTGCCCTGATGAGCTCGGAATCTATGCTGTGAAGGTGCAGGACCCAAGGGACGCGCTCCTCCATGAGAAATTCCAGGATGAGGCCAGCCGCGAGACTCCCCTGGATGTGCAGGACATCCGGGTTATAGAAGCGGCTCTCTCGCCTCGCTATTCCTGAAAGCGCAGGGCCGATCAACCACCTGCGGACATTGATCTCATAAGGTGTTCCCGCGAGCCAGGAAACAACTCTGACCATAGATCGTAGCGGCCACCTGGGCTGTCTGTGGTTCAACCAGTGATCCGGGACGCGATACTCAATCCCGACTGCCTCAAGCGCTTTCCTCGTCATATCAAGAAATGTCCATATCCCGGTTACCCAATGCCTTTTCGCGAGGGTCAAGGCCATTACCTTCATCTCAGGTAGCTCCACGGCAGGACTCCCGTTGGTTTTGAAAGCGTAAGAGGCTCTGGTGGCAGGCTTTCCAGCGTCTCAAGGAAACGATCAAAATTCCTCTCCCAGTCAGCCCGCTCACGAACCATGGCCTTGTTAATTTCTCGGGCCCTGACAATGATCCGGGGGTTATCAAAGCATGCCTTGAGCTTATTCGCCAGATCCTGTGGGCATGTTGGGTTAAAGAGGAACCCGTTCAAGCCATCAACGACCCATTCGCCCTTTGCGGGTAAATCGGACACGACCGGGAAAACGCCGAGGGCCATGGCCTCAAGCAAAGAAACAGGGGTTGAGTCTGAGAGCGAGGCAGAGATGAATATGTGTGAGCCAGCGATGCGACCGTGCAGTTCCCGTTCGGGTAGCCACCCTGTAACCTCGCCAGGAATTCCCAGTCGCGCCATGCTGTCCCTGATGGCTTGTTCAAGGGAACCGCCAGAGGCAAAGGTCATGGTGAAATCGTGGCCCGTGGCCTTCAAACGCGATAAAGCCTCAAGCACGGTGAAAGGTGAATACAGGGGTTCAAGTTTCCTGTGGCTGATTATTTTCCATGGGGGGCCGGGCCTAAAATCCGGAAGGGGCGTTTCCAGGAGCTCGGGAGAAAGGCCATATGGCATGAAAAACATCTTCTCGCGGGGGACGCCGAAATCCTCGGCCAGAATCCTGTCCATAACGCGGGCATCGGTCTGAAGGAGATGAGCCTTACGGAAGACGAACCGGAGGGCCGCGCGGTGCAGAGGTCCTCTTCTGGGGCTCTCAAGCACATCCGGCCCCCAGAGGGAGACGACCAGCCTCGCTTTCCTGGAGGACAACGCGGCCAAGAGGCCGTATCCAGTTGCCATGTGAGCGTTCAGGATGTCCGGCCTGAACTCTGAGGCTAACGCCCTTATCCTGCCGGTGGCTAAAATATAATGGAATGGCCGCGAGGCCACGGGAGGGTTAAGGAAAACGCAAACATCCGAGAGCTCCTCTCGCGGAGGCTCAAGGCTAACCAGAAGGACATCGGCGCCGCGAGCCCTGTAGGCGCGGAACCACTTAAGGGTGTGAAATGAGGAGGCATCCGCAAGGAGCAGGACCCGCATAAGCGCTATATCCTCAACTTTATCCGGCGGTTCAAGTCCCTGGTCTTTATGGTCTTCCTCTTGCCCAGATAGGAGACCCCAATTGCCACCTCGCCACGCCAGGAGCCGAGTCCAAAATGTAGGACGGGCGAGCTCTGTGATGTCGTGCCCTTGGCGAACTCAACCTGCCTTGTCATCAGGGCATCCCCGGCCACCAGCCTCACGACCGCGCCCGGCGGCAGTCCCTCTATCTCTATCCAGGCGTTGTTGGTCTTGGTCTCGTTGACCAGAAAACGGAAACCTGAGCCGGAGCCAACCGCGATATCCAGGTCTCCGTCCTGGTCAAAATCCAGGGCCGCGGTCCCCCAGCCGTTCAGGACGCGAGCGCCAGCAGGGTATGTCATATCTTGGAAACGGGGTTCGCCGGTCTCGGAAAGCATGTTCTGGTAAAGGTAGCTCCTCTCTTTCTCATATATGGAGGTGATGAAAAGGTCAAGGTCGCCATCGTTGTCAAAATCCCCCCAGAGCGGCTCGGAGCAGCACTCGTCATATGCTATGCCCACCTCAGAGCGGACATCCTGAAAGGGCGCGTCCCGGTTTCCTGTCGCCTGATATAAAACCGTCTTCTCGGAGAAATCTATGTATCTTGGGTGAGCCAGGTTGCAGACCAGGAGGTCAAAATCCCCATCGTTATCGTAATCTGCCCAGGCAGGGCCTATTGAGTGTCCGAACCAATCCCTTCTGTCCTTTCCCGCAACCCCGTACTGAAACGCCGAATCTGAGAGCAAACCGGCCTGATTCACATAGAGAAAGTTCCTCTGGAGCCTGTAATTAGCCACATACAGATCAATATCCCCATCCATGTCAAAATCGCAAGGGGCAACCCCCCTGCCGCAAAGGGTTTCAGGGGCAATCTCGGTGGGCTGGAACCTCCCGCGTTCGTTCAAGCAGAGAACATCAGGGGTTCCCTTTCCCAGCCCGCCTGACTCGTAGTTGGCAAGGTATATCTCGGGCCACCCATCTCCGTTAAGGTCAAACCCGGACGCGCCCTCTGTCGGGAGGGTATCGGATATGCCCGCGTCTGATGTTACCTCCTTGAATCTCCTGGCCTTCTCGTTCCTGAAGAGCCTCTCGGCCTCACCAACTATGAGTATATCATCCCAGCCATCCGCGTTGTAATCCAGAAACAGCGCGCCGGATCCGGAAACCCCAGAAAGCCCAACCTTGTCAGTGACCTCGGTGAAACCCTTGCCCCTCCTGTTCTCAAACAACCTCCCCTGAATGAGAAGGTCATCCCACCCATCCCGGTTATAGTCACCAACCGCTACGCGGGTGGCCCTCATATCCGCAGGAAAACCAAGATCCGCTGTCCTGTCAGAAAAAACGACGCCAGAGTAATTCAACATCCTCCTAACCTCAGCAACTGGATCGGTGACTCCTATGTCAGCGAGTGCCTTCAGAGATTTCTCCGGCCAGGTGTTCCTGGGAGAACCAACCACAACCGAAAGGAGGAAATGTTCCTTCGCCTGGGTCATGTTGCCTCGGCCGCGCTCCAGCAGGCCCATCGTGTATTGATACAGGGAGACCAAGCCCAGGTCATTGTTCGCCGGAGGAAGCTGAACATCCTTCCAGAGCTCGTCATCCTGCTTGCCAGAGAGTATGGCGTGATAAAACAAGGCCCTCATTCTCCTTTCCTGAGGGGATTCCAGACCGTCGCCCTCAAGGGGTTTTTGGCCCGCAAGGACAAAGGCATCCTTGGCCCAAGCGGCCGCTTCTGGAACATCAAGGCCGAAATTCACGACCAGGCTCGCTGAGCCCAGGAGCAATTCCGGATCGTCCGGTTTTCTCTTCGTCCACTTTCTGAGCTCGGATATAGCGCTGGCAGTGTCACCGAGGGTGATCATGGAGACCACCTTGATTCTCAGAGGCCAGGAGAAGGCCGGACACCTCCATATCCGTTCCTCAAACGAGGAAATGCGTTTTATCCGCTCGGAATCCGGCAGGGCGAGCGCGTTGTTCGCGAGCTCCTTCACGAAGAGCGTGGAACCAGAACAAGCTGGATTGAGTGAAACGAGCCTCAGCCCAACAGAATCTGCCCCGGAATTGTTATCATTGAGCCACATGCCCATGAGGGCAATCCGGAGGGCCAAGGTATCCTTTTGACCGGACAAGGAATCAATCAGGCCCGAGAGTCTATCCGGATCAAATTCCTGAAGGCAAACGAGGTAATATCCCCACATCTCCTCGTTCAGGAGCTCCTGCATGCTGGAAAAAATTGCCGCGGCCTCTGGGTATTTCTTCCACTTGTAATAGGTTATAGCGAGCTCGGCCTTTGCCCGGAGGGTGTCCTCCCCAACATAAACAGCCCTCCTGAGCGCTCGCTCCGCCTCGGAGAACATGTGGCGCTGGCGGAACACGACGCCCTCCTCTATGTCGCCGGCGAGAAGAACAAAACCGAGTATCATCATAAAGATATTATAACCCACTTTCTGCGCAGGATCATTTATGGAACCCCTGAAAAATCCCGGTTTGTCCCTGGTCCATATATGTGAACCTCATCATAGCTAGAAGAGAACCGAAGCTCGGTTGGGACATAGAAACCCTACGACCACGATGTGAGCCTCGTCATAGCTAGAAGAGAACCCTGAGAGTAAACGCCCTCGTGGCGGGATTTTTCAAGGGACTCCTCTTATAGAACCCTATTCTCTTGGACAAAGCGCTCCTGGCCCAAACGCAAAGAAGTGGCAAAACAATGGCAATTTACTGCATAATCTAACTATGGGCATACCCAAACCCGAATCCGAAAGGTTCCTGAGTCTGATCAACAAGCTCGGTTATCCCACAATGGCCAGCCTGGCAGAAAAGATGGGAATATCAAGACAAAGGCTTTCACAGGTAGTCATAAACAAACGGGACGCGATATTCCTCAGGAGAAGGATAGCCCAAACCTTGGGCCTGTCTTATGAAGAAACATGGGGAGAGCCTGACCCACTGGAGAAACTCAGGACCCACACCCGATCAATCATTCACGGCACAAGGGAAGACACCAAGAGGTTTCTCCGCATCGCTCACAAGGCAGGTTATCCAACGGTAAAGGCCGTAGCCGATGCCGTAGGGATCGAGCCGCACAAGCTCTTCAAGCTGATATACAAGGAGACCGGGCACACGGAACTCAGACAAAAGATAGCGTCGCTCCTGGGCGTCAAATACGAGCAGTTGTGGCATAGGGGCGGCGAAAAATCACAGAGCATCAATAGCCCAAAGGACCAAACCCAAACCGCAGACCGGCAAAGCCCCTCTCAGCGAGGTCCGCAACTCGCGCCATAATCCAATTTTGAGCGCAGGATCATGTATTCGTGTATTTGGTGAGACCGAACAGAACCACGGCCTCATAAGTCTTGTTTTGCTTAAGAGATTCCGGATTTTGCCGCGGCCGGGTTCCGGAGTCATGATGAGGGTGTCAAGCGTTGACTTTCCTGATAATTCAAAGCTTACAACTTGCCACAAAATCTGGTTTATTGGCTCAGGCGCGCTCACCGGATGTTCAGTATCAGGTTGTCAATTAGCCTTGCCTTTCCGAGAAACGCCGCTATAGCTATGAGGACCTCGCCATCAATTCTCTCAACTGGCCTGAGATCGGCCGTGCTCACTATCTCAATGTATTGAATGCGGATAAGCGTTGATTCCTCCGCGATGAAATGTTCCATCTGTTCAATTATGCGATGGGGATCGCGAACCCCGCCCTGCTCAACCAGGTCTTTCGCTACCAGAAGCGCCCTGTAGATGACAGGAGCATCAGCCCTCTCTTCGGGGCTGAGATACCGGTTGCGACTGCTCATGGCAAGGCCATCCGGCTCCCGGATCGTCGGGCCAGGTATTATCTCTATGCCGAAATCAAGGTCGCGGGTCATCCTTTTTATCACGAAGAACTGCTGGGCGTCCTTCATGCCGAAAACAGCCAGGTGGGGCCTCACAGCATTGAAAAGCTTGGCGACCACAGTCGCCACACCCCTGAAGTGGCCTGGCCTGAACCTGCCGCACAAACCCTCGGTAAGACCCTCAACATCAATATAGGTTGAGTAGGCCTCCGGATACATCTCATCCACGGAAGGCATGAAGACCGCGTCAACACCCTCGGCCTCGCACATGGCGAGGTCCTCGTCCGTGTTTCTGGGATAAGAGGCGTAATCCTCGGATGGTCCGAACTGGGTGGGATTAACGAATATTGAGACAACGAGCCTGTCAGACCTTGCTCTCGCTATGCGCATGAGGGATAAATGACCCTCGTGGAGCGCGCCCATGGTTGGCACGAAGCCAATGACAAGTCCCTGGTTTCGCCAGGCCTCAGAAACATCCCGCATTTCGCCAACGGCTTTGATTACCTGCACACCGAGATTATAGCTCCTGAGCCCGGACCGGCTCAATCAGCACGCTTATAACCCAGTTTCCGCGCGGGATCAAGGCTTGTGTATTCTGGGAAGACCGAACATATCCAATGCAATGGCCATCATCCTTTCCTCAAATGGTCTTAGAGTGCTCGTGGCCATTGTCATAACTTGAGAAACCAAATCTTTGCTCCGAAACCGCCAAATCCTTGCTCCAACCCGACCTATGCATCCATATTCGCGGGCATAACGCCTGGCAATGTGCGCATTGCGGCCCCGGGCGCGAAAGGACGGGAGAAACGACCTCAGGGAACTCAGGCCCGGAGTGTATCTTTTGAGGGCCGGGGACAGGGTGATAAAGCTATAAAGAGCGAGGTTATTCGCTGACTACAGCTTTCAGGGTCCTCGTTTCGGCCCCGGCTTTGATCCTCATGAACCAGACGCCATTCACGAGCCTCAAAAAGACCTGGTGCTGGCCCGGGGGCAACCTGCCCATGTCCCTAGCGAGGGCGAGCCTGCCAGTGGCGTCATAGATATTGATGGAAACGGGGGATTCGTTCTCCAGGACAAGCTCAAGGGCAACACTACCCCTGCCGGGACTGCCTAGGAGATTCACCTGCAAATCCGGCCGGGAGCCAACGCGCTCGGCAATGCCGATGTTTCCTATCTTGGTGTAGGAGCGAATAGCGTCAAGGTCAAACCCAGCCAGGGAATCCGTTTCCGATGTGGATGCGGAAACCACGCGCACATAACGATAGACGCCGCCGGAACCCGGTATCTCAAAATCGTTGGAACCAGAGGCAGAACCACAGGAAACCCAACCGCCTTTCCAGTCCGAAGAAACATAGGCCGTGTAGGATTCAGAGGACGCGTCGCCCTCGTAGACCCTGAAATCAGGGCTGGTCGCATCATCAACAATGGCAGAATCAAGACCCATGTCAATGACTATCTCGCCTCCGCCGCCCAGGGATTGATAAACCCCATCCGGGGGCCCGAGGGTCTTCCATGTCCTCGCTCTGATGTCCGGTTCCCAGGAATCATCCTCCGTATATGTTATATAAATGACCCTGAACCCGTAGTTGTATTC
This sequence comes from Caldifarciminota bacterium, assembly GCA_049969615.1. Lineage (GTDB taxonomy): Bacteria > Hydrothermota > Hydrothermia > JBDRYB01 > JBDRYB01 > JBDRYB01. Next base: position 42,902 of record JBMFOM010000001.1, on the reverse strand, counting down.
GGGATCAGGCGCGAGCGCCGCGTCAACCCTGACCGAGCCGGACGAAGGGACCACAACCCCGGAGACCTCATTCGGCGCGTAGCCCTGAGCGCAGAAACGGACGGTGTAGGTGCCGGGGGAGAGGAGCTTGTGGTAGTCGCCAAGGGCGGAATCCGTGAAAACCGTTATCCTATCAGGGGAAACAAATTCAACCCTTGCCTTGAGCGGCTGGCCGCTGATGTTGTCCGTGACGATGCCCCAGATGCCCCAGCCGGCCCTGCTTATGAGTCCACGGAGGGCCTTTGTGCTCCTGGTGCATATGGAATCTATCTGCGCGGAGCCGTTGGAGGGCTGGTCTGTCTCTATTGTGATGAAATACCCACCAACAACGCCCTGGCCAGCGTCCTGGACGGAGCCGCAGACCTGATACCAGTCAAACCCGTTGGTGACGACCTGCATGTAGTCCGAGTCCGCGTATATCTGGCAGAGGGTTATTATGAGGCCAGAGTCCGGCGGGTCCTTTGGCGAGTAATCCCAGGGGTAGTTGACATACCAGGCCGCGGAGTGATAGACCCACTCCATCGCTGGTTCGTTCCCGAGGGCATGTGCAAAGTATATTCTTGACTCAGGCTCGCCAAAGGGAGCGGACGAGCCTCCCCACCCGTCCCAGTAGTAGCCGGCGTCCCGGTTCAGGTCAACGCCGCGGGCATTCTCCCTGTAGCCGTGATAATGGCCATCTGGGTTCATCATGGGAACAACCCAGATCTCCGTGGAATCAACCAGCCGGGTGACCACGGGATCAGAGCCATAGTTCTTCAAAAGGTGCAGGCCAAAGTAAAGGGGGACCTCACAGCCTATTACCTCGTCACCGTGGATGTTGCCCATGACGCGGACCTCTGGCTCAGCCTCCTCAACCATTGGGTTATCCGTTATGCGCCACGCGAGGATGAGCCTGTTCTCAACCGAAAGTCCTATGGTGTCAAGCCTGCAGATGTCCGAGTGAGCGGCCGCGGAATCGGTCATGATGCTTATCACCTGATCGTATGTGTGATAAACCCCCTTGTCAAAGAGATCCTTTGTATAGGCCCTGATGTCCGGGATGATGATCTGCGGCGAAAGTCCGAGGGATATGAGCCTAGCAAGCCCATCCTCGTTGACGTAGGCTATGACAGTGTCTGACCTAAAGGATTTAACGGATATGCCCCCCAGGCGCTCAAGGGGGCCGGGGTTTTGCCCGTAAAACGGGAATTTTACCACGATGGTGTTGAAGGAAATCAAGCCTGCAAGGATTAAGGAGATCATCGCATGCCTCCAGGATAAATTATAACCCATTTCCCGCGCAGGATCAAATTTTTGTATTTGTGGAGACCGGACAAGATCTAAAGGGAACCATTAGGGAATGCTCTCGGCGCGGGATTTTTCGGGGGCACCCTCTTAGAAACCTAGCTTTTTACTTGCGCTGGGATATTTGTTTAGCCTATCATGTGCACGTGCAGGTTAAGATAACCTTCTCCCCAGAGAAGGAGAGGATAACCCTTCCAATCCAATACAACCATATTCTTCAGGGAATCGTCTACCGTCACCTCGAAAAAGCCATTGCCGATAACCTTCACGAGAAGGGTTTTCCGAGAGAAAAGCGACATTTTAAGCTCTTCACCTTCTCAAGACTCCAGGGGCGCTTCCAGATTGAGGGGGAACAAATACACTTTACAGATCAAATCAAATGGTCAGTAGCCTCGGTCCACACGGATTTCCTGGAGTCCCTGGTTCTGAACCTGGTTCGCGAGAAATCGCTGTTAGTTGGGCACAACCCCTGCGTGGTGGATGGCGTTGAGGTGCTGTTTTTACCAAAGGCCGAGTGGATGGTGGTCAGGGCCATCTCGCCCATCACCACATACAGTACCCTTTACGACGCCGAAGGCCGTAAAAAGACCTACTACTATTCACCCCTTGAAAAGGAATTCCCAAGGCTTATCTCCGAGAACCTCCTTAAGAAATACGAAGCCGCTTATGGCCAGAAGCCAGAGGAGAATTGGTGCCTGCTCGTGAAACCCCTGAGGGTTGGCGCCAGGGACGAAAAAGTTCTCAAGTTCAAGGGGACGGTCATCAAGGCCTGGAACGGGTTATACGAGCTCTCTGGCCCGCCAGAGCTCCTGAAGATTGCCCTGGACACGGGCCTGGGTTCAAAGAACTCCCAGGGGTTCGGGATGGTGGAGGTGGTGAGATGGGGTTGAAAGGCCTTGACTGGGGGGATTATACTTTGGGGGTGAAAAGAGGAGGTTGTTAGGATGAGAATTAAAATCAGCCTTGAACCCACTGGGAATTTTTGGATAGATAACGGGAAGGTTCAAGTAAAGCGCTTAAAGTGCTTGCTTGACCTTGAGGATGGGCAAGAGATAGAATTTCAAGAGACTGTAGACAAGCTTGTAAATAAATGTTTGGTAAAACCCACGGGCAACAAGGGCGAGTTTTACAACTCTCAGACCGGGAAGTTAGAGTCTTATGAGAAGATGAACTGGGTTGATCCCGCGAATGTTTTTATTAAGATCACGCCACGGACTAAGGCTGGTGCCGGTAAAACCCAGGAATACACTTATGTAGTGGACGGTAAGAAAAAAACGGTTCTACAATGGGAACATCAGCCGTTTTACCGAATAGAGATCAAGTTAACCAAAGAAAGGGGACCCTGCATTTTTTGTGGGGATAATACCGTTCTTGTTGACCTAAAGCAGTATCTTTATCCTTTCTTGGTGGAGCCGGGCAAGTTCTCAAATTTCTACCCCTCCCTCAAAGGAGCCTACCAGTCTTGTCCAATGTGTGCTTTGGCCGGAGTGGCCGCCTTTCTAGGCACTCTCTATAGAAGGCAAGGCGACAATCTCCATATGTTCATCTTCCACTCGGATGATTTGGGTTTCCTTTCTCGGTTCTTGGATACCATCAGGCCCATAATTGCTTCAGAGGAGTCGAAAAGTAAAGCGACTAACTTTTCTACTGACTTTTTCGGCGAAGGTTTACACGAGACCATGCTGGGTTTTCTATTCTATGTGTTCTCAAAGCTTTATGAACAAGAAACCAGCAAACAAGTAGAGGAAGTATTCTCTCTACTTCTTGGACAGGAAAAGAGTGTGCGGGCAAATTTAATCCTTATGGGGATTTCTGGCCAGACCAAAAAAGGTTTCAACATGACTGGCTTCACTGAGTTTTCTAAGTTAGAGCCCCTTTACAGGCTTTACAGATCATGGAGAAAAGGGGAAGTAGACCCTTCACAGATAATAAAACAATTTATGACCAAGGAAGGCAAGTCTTGGAACAGTATCTGGCGCGAGCAGGTTGCCAGGGGTATTACTGATTTTTCTGAAATAGCTCAGCCTATTGAGGATTTTCTTTACATGGCAAGAATCAAAGAGGATAACCCTTATCCCATCAAAGATCTTTCGCAGTTTCTGAGCATATATCATCAGGAGGTTCTTAAGATGGATGAAGACACCATAAAGCTCTTGGCTTGGTTCGGCCACTCGCTAGGCAGTAAATGCAGGGAAGAAAACGAGATGGGCCTGCTTTACTCTTTGCGCAACGCGAAAAATGTAGATGACTACCTGAAGACCCTCAACGACATCCAGTTCAGGCTTGAAATGACAACGCCTGAAGACATTATAAGGATAGAGAAAGGCGAGAAGATAGCCGGTCAACCCTGGCAGAGGATAAAGACCCTGCTGAGCATATACGCCATGAACTCCTTCCTTTGGAAGGGCTCTGAGAAAAAGGAGGAAAAGTAAATGAATAAAGCTATATCCATAGGATACCTGTTCAAGGTTTCTGCTGGGAATGTGAACGCTTCCCATAGCGAAGGGAATGTGATCGTTGCCAAGAAGGTGACTTTGCCTGACGGAAACACATTGCCCTACATATCGGGCCAAGCCTTGCGCCGTGCCCTCCGTGACCGCATAGAAGAGCTGGGGTGGGCTCTTTCTGAACCGCACTCCGAAGTTAAAGGACAGGAAGTCACGCCACCCTGTAGGCCCTGGGAATTCATTGACGAAGACCTCTTTGGATACATGGATGCCTCCGGCGGTAAAAGACGCACCTCTCCAGTTCGCGTCTCCTTCGCGACAGGTTGCTTCCCATTCAGGGGAGACAGAGACCTCGGGACCCGTTCCTTTGAGAAGTTTGGCCAGGCCGTTTCCGAGGGTGGAAATATGTTTGAGACCGAGGTTTACAACAACATCTTCCGCGGGGTAATCATGGTTGAGCTTGACAGGGTTGGAGTATTCGGAACACTTGAAACTGGCGAAAAGGAAATTAAGGAACTAACTGCACCAGAAAAAAGCAAAAGGGTTACAGCTCTCCTTGAGGCCCTCCGTATCCTCTGGGGTGGCGGAAGAACCGCGAGGATGATTGTGGATCTCTCACCTAAGTTTTTAGCATACGCTCGGATGAAGGCCAAGCATCCGGTTTTCCTGGAAAGTCTTCTCGTTGATGAGGAATTTAACCTTAACCTGCCCCTCTTACAGGAATCCCTGGAAAGAATGAAGGATTACATAGAGGTTTCATTCTTTGGCATGGAGACCGGCTTCTTCAATAACGAAAAGGATATAAAGGAAGCCTTCGGTGACAAGGTTATGAGTATAGCCGCAGCCATTGACAAGGCCAAGGAAGACACTGGTAAGGTTTATGCAGGTTCTTGAGATAAGGGCACGGGGGCCGGTTTTTTCCTTCAGGCGCCCTATGGATCATAACTATCAGAAAACTTTCAATCTGCCCCCGCCAACCACGCTTTTGGGCCTGGCTGGCGCCGCTTTGGGACTTTCACCAGACGAAATGTGGGAGTCCAACAGCGTGATACGGTTGATAAAGGCAGTAGCTCTTTCAGATGGTGAGGTTGGAACGGCCAAAGACCTATGGAAGATAATGAAGGTAAAGGTGAAAAAGATAACTGAACGCTCTATTTACACCCGGGAACTCCTGTTCTTCGCAAGATATACAATCTACTACGCGGCGGCGAATACTGATCTGCTTAACACCCTACAAAAGGCTTTTGAGGACCCTGTTTATGCCCTTTCTCTTGGTCGCGAAGATGAACTTGTAGAGTTGACATCGGTGAGGATTACTGAGGCCTTAGAGACATCCCCTGAGTTCACCGGAACCTTTGTTCCTGTTGATCTACATACCATCCCTAATGACAGGGTTCATCTTATCCTTGACCAAGAAGGTTCATTCCCAGCGCCTCAGAGCGTTAAACTGCCGGTGTCATTCCAGGTCCAAAGGGGTATAAGGAAGCCGGAGCCCGGGAAGGTTATTGTCTTTACCTTTATTCCGCCAGGCTTAAAATTGCGAGTGGAGGGCCTTGATGCTTTCCAGTGCGATGGAAGAGCCTTTTGTTTCTGGCCCTGATGAACTCCTGGCCAAGCCGGATGTCGGTCTTTTGGATCATAGCCGTCAGACGGCAGAAGCCGGGTATATCATAGCCAGGTCTCTCAATCTGGAGGATAAAGCCCTTCAAAAAGCTTTATTTGCTTGCGCGTTCCATGATATTGGCAAGGCGACAAAGAGCTTCCAGGAATACATCAGGGGGAAAAAGGAGAGATCATTTCCACATGCTCTGGCATCGTTTCCGCTTGTTTACCTGCTTGAAAAGAAGATATTCAAGGATCCACCGGAGGCCTCACTTGCAGTCCTGAGCCACCATACCCCGATTCACTCTACACTCTATAACGATTACAGAGTGGTTAAACCGCCTTTCCATGAAGCGTTCCTGAAGTTTCTAGGAGCCCTGATAGACCAGATGAATCTAGAACTGGACGAAGATTTCTTGAGCAGGGTTATTGAAGAATTACAAAAAATCCCGCCATACGATTTTTGGGCCAGGGCCGGGGAAGAGCATCGCAACATCAAGAGGTCAGATTTCGCCCAGATAAAAACTGTGCTCCAGCTTGCGGATTGGGCCGCCTCAGGCAGGAAAGATCCCCAGGAATATTTCTTGGCTGAGGGCAGAAATAGGGTTGAAGAACATATTAAGGAAAGAAAAAAAATTAGACTCCACGGTTTCCAGGAAAAATGCTGGGAAGCCGGAAACCCATTATTTCTCCGGGCGCCAACTGGATCCGGCAAAACCGAAGCACTTGTCGGGTGGGCCGCCAATGCTGGGCGAATTATTTACTTGCTTCCAACCCAGGCAACCAGTAACGCAATGTTTGAAAGGCTCAAAAACATTTTCTGTAATCAGACTGGCCTCTCCCACGGCAAGGCTTCGTTCTACCTGCGCTCCCAGGTGGAACTTGAAGAGGAAGCATGGGATGAGCGTCTTCTCGCTTCGTCATTTGCCAAACCAGTCAATGTGGCGACCCTTGACCAGCTCCTTCTTGCACATCTGAACGGCAGGTACTGGGAAATAAAAGAAACATTAGCCCAACATGGGGCGCTGGTCTTTGACGAAATACACGCCTATGAGCCATATACGCTTGGAATACTACTGAGTGCTCTTGAGAACTTAAAGAACGGTAAACTGGCTTTTGCGAGTGCCACTTTCCCCTCGCCACTTTTAGAGACTATAAGAGAATCACTTGGACAGGAGGGACAAGTAGTTGAGGCAGAGGGCGAGTTCTGGAACAAAAGAAGGCATAAAATCCGTATTTCCGAAAGGGCCTTGGAGGAAGTTCTCCCTGAGATCGTTGACATGGTGAACAGAGGCAAAAATGTTCTAGTGGTTCTAAATAGCGTTGAGGATGCACAAAATTTCTTCAAACAAGCGAGGGAACGACTTGGTGAGAAGGCTATTCTACTACATAGTCGTTTCATTAACAGGCATAGAACAAAACTTGAAGAACTGGCCAAGAGTCCACCAGGGGGTTTTCTTCTTGTATCCACTCAGGTGGTGGAGGTGAGTCTGGATATATCCTATGACGTCTTGTTTACACAGATTGCTCCTCTGGATGCACTGGTTCAGCGAATGGGAAGGGCTAATCGCTATGGCGAACTTGGATGTGTGCCCGTAGAAATAATGCCTGAATCGGATAACTCCAAGTTGGTTTACGAGGAGAAGGCCTTGGGTATTCTGGCGCTGACGAGGGAAATTTTAACCTCAATGGCTAGCGAGCCGTCGGATGGAGAGATAAGGAGAGGGGTTGAAGAACTTTACGAGTATCTTTTTAAAACTGAAAAGTTTCGGACGGAGATGAAAGAGGGACAGATGAAGGCTAAACAACTACGAGAAGAGTTGGGCCTATACAGCCTGCTCCTTGAGGAAAAGACCGAGCAGAGATTGACCCGGAAGGGAATGCTCACGGTTGAAGTTATCCCGAGGAAATTTGAAGCCGAGGCCTGCACCCTCGTTGAGCAAAAACAATCCTGGAAACTTTCCGAAATAATGGTTTCTGTGCCCTGGTGGTGGGTGAAAGACCGTGGAACGCCAGGGCCAACGCCGTGGTCCACGATTGCGGACATTGATTACGAAGATAATCTTGGAGCAATAAAACCAAGTGAACCCTCTGACGAATCGGCCATCTTCTGATGTCCGTCAACGCCACTACCTTCTATTCCTACTTGGTCTGTCCTAGGGAAGCGTGGTTGATGCATCACCATATCTTCCCCGACAACAAGGAGCACTATCACCTGGCCACCGGCCGCCTGGTTCACCAGGAGTCTTATGCCCGTCAGCGCAAGGAAATCCCTGTTGACAACCTGCTGGTGATTGACCTGGTTGAGGGCGAGGGTGTTATCGCGGAGGTCAAGCGATCATCAAGGCACAAAGAGGCCGCGCAAATGCAATTAGCCTATTACCTGTATTACTTAAAGCACGAGAAAGGGTTTGAGACAAAAGGGATTCTCCTTTTCCCCAAGGAAAGGAGGCGCGAATCCCTTGAGCTTACGCCCGAGTTGGAGGCCAAAGTAGAACACATACTCGCTGAGATAGAGGAGCTAGTCGCAAGGCCAAAGCCTCCGCGGCCCAAAATGGTTAGATATTGCAAACCCTGTGGATACAGAGAAATGTGCTGGGGGTAATAATGCTCAGGACCATATACATCTCGTCAAACTGCACCCTAAGAAGGGGCGACAACACCATCGTGCTTGAGAGCGATGAAGGCAAGCAAGTTGTTCCCGTGGAGACCGTTGAGGAGATAAAGGTCTTCGGGGAGGTTGACCTGAACAAACGTTTCCTGGAGTTCATTTCCCAAAAGGGCATCCTCATCCACTTCTTCAACCACTACGGCTATTATGTCGGCACCTACTACCCTAGAGAAACCCTGAACTCTGGATTGATAACCCTGAGCCAGGCCGAACACTACCTTGACCCTGAGAAAAGGCTTTACCTAGCGAAAGCCTTTGTGATAGGGGCCATCGGCAACATGCTCTTTAACCTGAGGATATACGCCACAAGGGACAGGGAGCTGAGTCAACAGCGAGAGGCCATCGGCGAGGCAATGGGCCGGATAAATGAACCGCGGGACACCGAGGAGCTGATGGCCTTGGAGGGCAATGCCCGTGAGATCTACTACACGGCCTTTGATGAGATAATTACCCAGGAGGGTTTTGAATTTGAATCCAGAACGCGACGGCCTCCGCGCAACCAGCTCAATGCCCTCATCTCACTCGGAAATTCCCTGATGTATACTACCGCGCTTTCAGAGATATACAGGACTCACCTCGATCCAAGGATAGGCTACCTGCACACCCCGAACCAGAGAAGCTTCTCGTTGAACCTTGACCTTGCGGAGATATTCAAGCCCCTCGTGGTTGACAGGGTGATATTCGCGCTTCTGAACCGACAACAGATAAAGCCTGGAGACTTTTCCGAGGAAGCAAGAGGAATTTACCTGAAGGAAAATCCGCGTAAGACTTTCATCAAGGCCTACGAGGAGCGGCTCGCTGAGACCGTGGCCCACAAGAATCTCGGCAGGCAGGTCTCATACAGGCGCATGATCCGGCTGGAATGCTACAAGCTTTACCGGCACTTCATAGACGAGGAGGACTATGTTCCCTATGTCCGGAAGGAGTGAGCCGTGTTCATAATACTGGTCTACGACGCGGGGGAGGAACGGGTTAACAGGTTCCTGAAGACCTGCCGAAGATACTTGACCTGGGTCCAGTGCTCGGTGTTTGAGGGGGAGCTGACCGGCGCGCAGTTCGCGAGGTTGAAAAGCGACCTCCACAAGGTGATGAATCCCGAGGAGGACTCGGTCATTATTTACACCTTCAGGACCAAGCACTACTTTGAACGGGAGGTCATGGGCCTTGAGAAGGGTTCCTCCGAGGAGTTCATATTCTGATCGGATCCCCTGGGTTTTTTGCACCACCGGGGGTCCGGCGGCGAAACGCGCAGTTCGCAGGATCAGGCACTTGCGTCAATCCGTTGCCACCCAATATAATTTGGCAGCTATGCAAATTGGGTTCATAGCCTACCTATGAGGGATTGAAACGTCATTCACGGTGTATGTTACACCTCCAAGCGCCAGGTTCATAGCCTACCTATGAGGGATTGAAACTTAGAAAAAGAGATGGCGTTAATTTCAATGCTAATTGTTCATAGCCTACCTATGAGGGATTGAAACGGGATCTTGGCAACGACACGAGACAAGGATGGCAAGGTTCATAGCCTACCTATGAGGGATTGAAACGAATCAACCCCTTAGAAGGACTTCTATAGCCGCCGCCGTTCATAGCCTACCTATGAGGGATTGAAACGTAGCCATGACTTTTTGCCTGTTTGGCCACACTTCAAGTTCATAGCCTACCTATGAGGGATTGAAACTGACCTGGGAGGCCCTGAACGATTTCGGGGTTCTTGGTTCATAGCCTACCTATGAGGGATTGAAACAAACAACGAGGAGGTCATATATGGACAACATAAAAAGTTCATAGCCTACCTATGAGGGATTGAAACGTAATACAAAAAAGGAGATAGCATGAAAAAGCTAAAGTTCATAGCCTACCTATGAGGGATTGAAACATATATATCCATTCAGCTCTTGACGATGCCATCATTCGTTCATAGCCTACCTATGAGGGATTGAAACGAGACGAGGATAGATATATCCGCGCCGCGGCTGCTGAGTTCATAGCCTACCTATGAGGGATTGAAACATTTTAATCCGCCCCTATTTTAATCCACCCCCGTAGGGTTCATAGCCTACCTATGAGGGATTGAAACACAGCATCATAGCACACAGAGCTATGCACCATACACCGTTCATAGCCTACCTATGAGGGATTGAAACTTCTATCACCGATTGTTTCTCCCTGTATTATACGGGTTCATAGCCTACCTATGAGGGATTGAAACGGTTCACGCCTGAGGAGGCAGAGGTGTGGATAGAGAGTTCATAGCCTACCTATGAGGGATTGAAACGGCCGTTTCACCGGCGGGGTCTATAGCCGTCGCATCAGTTCATAGCCTACCTATGAGGGATTGAAACGCCAAACCCTTTGCAGAAGCTTTTGCCCGCTTAAGCGTTCATAGCCTACCTATGAGGGATTGAAACAATATTTGGCACCAAGCCTCTTTTACCTCTCTTAATGCGTTCATAGCCTACCTATGAGGGATTGAAACGCTTGGAGTTGGTGCCTCTTATGTCATACTCGCCTGTGTTCATAGCCTACCTATGAGGGATTGAAACTGTTGATAGCCAAAGGGGCCATGCCCGCGCAGGGAAGTTCATAGCCTACCTATGAGGGATTGAAACAAAGATGCCCTTATCCATTCGTGAAGACGAATAAGAGTTCATAGCCTACCTATGAGGGATTGAAACTTTACTCCTGCCGGTGAATAATATCCAGGGAAGATAGTTCATAGCCTACCTATGAGGGATTGAAACATCCTAGGGTATCCTCTCCTATCCCTCTTGATGTTCGTTCATAGCCTACCTATGAGGGATTGAAACGGCTTCGTGCATCGCGTCCTCAGTGGGGGTTCGCCGTTCATAGCCTACCTATGAGGGATTGAAACGGTGTAGGGGGCCCCGGATTCCCCGATCCTCCCCAGGGTTCATAGCCTACCTATGAGGGATTGAAACAGGCGAGATGACAAAAGCTATAGCCGTGACGGCAAATGTTCATAGCCTACCTATGAGGGATTGAAACGCTATCATTTTTGCCCCTATGCGGGCTTTAGCAACAGTTCATAGCCTACCTATGAGGGATTGAAACTTTTATCCGTTAACGGGGCAAGCGTTATCTCGGGGGTGTTCATAGCCTACCTATGAGGGATTGAAACAACTTACGCGGAAACAGATTAAAAAATGAAGCACTCCCGTTCATAGCCTACCTATGAGGGATTGAAACAGATGCGGTGCGCGCTATGCGCGCTTGGGGCGTTCCGTTCATAGCCTACCTATGAGGGATTGAAACTCACGCTCGGCAAAAAACTGCCAGAAACGAACGAACGTTCATAGCCTACCTATGAGGGATTGAAACAAGAGTGGTTGTGTGAGAGCTGGGCTGAACTTGAAGAGCGTTCATAGCCTACCTATGAGGGATTGAAACGCAACGGCTAGGTATAGCGTGCCGGCACCTCCACTTAGAAGTTCATAGCCTACCTATGAGGGATTGAAACGCTCAGCTTGGACAGGCACACTGAACCATACATGATAGTTCATAGCCTACCTATGAGGGATTGAAACCTGAGACGGAATATCATAAGATAGCTGGTTCAACGGCCGTTCATAGCCTACCTATGAGGGATTGAAACGAGTAGTATAGGCCATCTCGCACGGCTCTTGAGAATGTTCATAGCCTACCTATGAGGGATTGAAACTTCGAAGCGAGGCGAGTTTAGAGATTTATCAACCGCGTTCATAGCCTACCTATGAGGGATTGAAACGTATGTCTAAGATAGACCCTCTCATAGCTGAAAAGGTTCATAGCCTACCTATGAGGGATTGAAACAATCAGTTATAATATGCGTATGACTGAGCTAATCAACGTTCATAGCCTACCTATGAGGGATTGAAACTATCCCAGGGCTGGCCATAGCGAGCATAAAAGCACTCGTTCATAGCCTACCTATGAGGGATTGAAACGATATCCCACAACACACCTCGAGGCTCGAGAGGGTTACGTTCATAGCCTACCTATGAGGGATTGAAACTTTATCACCAGCCGGCTCCTTCAGGTCTTCTTCAGCGTTCATAGCCTACCTATGAGGGATTGAAACGGAACGAGTTCCTATCTTGCTTTTTGGCATTACTCATGTTCATAGCCTACCTATGAGGGATTGAAACAAAAAGATACGACATGACTGAGCTAATATAGCCCGCGTTCATAGCCTACCTATGAGGGATTGAAACTGGTGAACGATAATACGGAGCTTGAAGGCGCACTGAAGTTCATAGCCTACCTATGAGGGATTGAAACAGCGCGCGTGCGCAATCCCCTATGCTCGCCTCACCAGTTCATAGCCTACCTATGAGGGATTGAAACATGTTCTAAGAATAAAAGGCTATCCGAAGTAACATTGTTCATAGCCTACCTATGAGGGATTGAAACACGCCTGTTCCGCGTGAAGTCATTGAACGATTACGCGAGTTCATAGCCTACCTATGAGGGATTGAAACTCCACACCTGTGAAAGTCCTAGCGGAACTTGCAAAAGGTTCATAGCCTACCTATGAGGGATTGAAACACTTTTTCGCCCGCTCCGGGTAGGGTTCTGAACGAGGTTCATAGCCTACCTATGAGGGATTGAAACGTCTCATCCACCACTATCCTAGTTGGTTTTAATACCTGTTCATAGCCTACCTATGAGGGATTGAAACACCGGGTCCTGTAGGGGAGACAAATAAAAGGAGATAGCGTTCATAGCCTACCTATGAGGGATTGAAACATGAAGAAATTGACAAAGTTAGCGCTAGGTGGCTCGTGTTCATAGCCTACCTATGAGGGATTGAAACTAACAGGGAGAAGCGCCTCATCTCCATAAGTGCTCGCGTTCATAGCCTACCTATGAGGGATTGAAACTCTCATGTCTATAGCACTGCTCCACAACAACCGCAAGTTCATAGCCTACCTATGAGGGATTGAAACGTAACCTCCCACTGCACAGTAGCATCCCAGGGCACAGTTCATAGCCTACCTATGAGGGATTGAAACTGCTCCACTCACGGGATAGCCTGGTTATTATATTTTCGTTCATAGCCTACCTATGAGGGATTGAAACCCTGTTATGATTGGCGCCGTGGCCGAGTATAACTACGGTTCATAGCCTACCTATGAGGGATTGAAACGTGCCTCCTCAGGCGTAAACTCAGCATCTATCCACTTCGTTCATAGCCTACCTATGAGGGATTGAAACATCCAATCCCTCTATAGTTATATATACCTCTCTCCCGTTCATAGCCTACCTATGAGGGATTGAAACAGACATTTTCTCGTATACAACTCGTGCATCAGGATCGTTCATAGCCTACCTATGAGGGATTGAAACTTACCCAAACCGCTAGGTCGTTTGGTGTTGTATCCGGTTCATAGCCTACCTATGAGGGATTGAAACGGGTCTATACCAAGAACTTTCATGCTAAACCTCCTTGTTCATAGCCTACCTATGAGGGATTGAAACTTGCATTTTCAAGGTGTTGACAAGAAATTTGGTTATCGTTCATAGCCTACCTATGAGGGATTGAAACCATTAGGGTTGCAGGAAACCCTTCTGCACCTGCCGAGTTCATAGCCTACCTATGAGGGATTGAAACTCCCTCAACCACCAAACCGCCCTACCTTCGAGTTCCAGTTCATAGCCTACCTATGAGGGATTGAAACAGGGTTTTCAGACCTGGCAATTGATTACGCACCTCATAGTTCATAGCCTACCTATGAGGGATTGAAACCTTTATTATGCGCTCAACTTTGTCATCAGCTCTATCCGTTCATAGCCTACCTATGAGGGATTGAAACGATTAAAGGCATCGGTTTGGGAAATCAGAACCCAAGGTTCATAGCCTACCTATGAGGGATTGAAACTCCGGGCCTTGTAGGGGAGGCAAGATAGGAGAAAAGCGTTCATAGCCTACCTATGAGGGATTGAAACGATCTGCTCGATGTTCTGTATGCGGGCGATGCTGATGTTCATAGCCTACCTATGAGGGATTGAAACTCCAGCTCGCAGACGAGCGCCGCAGGCGGGAATGCAGGTTCATAGCCTACCTATGAGGGATTGAAACAGGGTAAAACTTTCCCTGCGCAGTCATCCCAGCGGTGCGTTCATAGCCTACCTATGAGGGATTGAAACTGCTCTGTCCAGCAATGGTCAATGCCCAAATCTCAGTCGTTCATAGCCTACCTATGAGGGATTGAAACTCCCCCCCAGCTCCGGGAGAGGGGGACGGAAGATAGTTCATAGCCTACCTATGAGGGATTGAAACTGACTTGATTTCCCATCTTAACAATCTGCTATTCATTGAGTTCATAGCCTACCTATGAGGGATTGAAACTGTCCAGCGTGGTAGCTTCACGAGAACCCTCCACAACCGTTCATAGCCTACCTATGAGGGATTGAAACGCTTGTAAAGCGCAGGTGACAGCGCAGAGATAAGCAAGTTCATAGCCTACCTATGAGGGATTGAAACTGCCAAACCAGGCAGGCTCAAGACTTTTCAAACTCAGTTCATAGCCTACCTATGAGGGATTGAAACATGTTCACGGCACCAGGGTCTATACCCAGGACTTTCGTTCATAGCCTACCTATGAGGGATTGAAACTACTGTTCGCACTATGCGTGATAAGCAAGACACAAAGTTCATAGCCTACCTATGAGGGATTGAAACTTCTTCTCTGCTCTTTTCCATGATCTTTTCTCCTTTGGTTCATAGCCTACCTATGAGGGATTGAAACTGGGTTGTTGAAAATGGAAAGTGGGTCAAAAATACGGGTTCATAGCCTACCTATGAGGGATTGAAACTGCATAGTGCGAACAGTATCAAGCTTGCCGCGCTTGGTTCATAGCCTACCTATGAGGGATTGAAACGCTTGTAAAGCGCAGGTGACAGCGCAGAGATAAGCAAGTTCATAGCCTACCTATGAGGGATTGAAACTGCCAAACCAGGCAGGCTCAAGACTTTTCAAACTCAGTTCATAGCCTACCTATGAGGGATTGAAACATGTTCACGGCACCAGGGTCTATACCCAGGACTTTCGTTCATAGCCTACCTATGAGGGATTGAAACTACTGTTCGCACTATGCGTGATAAGCAAGACACAAAGTTCATAGCCTACCTATGAGGGATTGAAACTTCTTCTCTGCTCTTTTCCATGATCTTTTCTCCTTTGGTTCATAGCCTACCTATGAGGGATTGAAACTGGGTTGTTGAAAATGGAAAGTGGGTCAAAAATACGGGTTCATAGCCTACCTATGAGGGATTGAAACTGCATAGTGCGAACAGTATCAAGCTTGCCGCGCTTGGTTCATAGCCTACCTATGAGGGATTGAAACTTCAGGCGCACACAAGCTTTATAGCATGACGCTTTCTGGTTCATAGCCTACCTATGAGGGATTGAAACGGGGGTGGAGGGCGGAGGTGTAGTGCGGAAAAAGGGGTTCATAGCCTACCTATGAGGGATTGAAACTAAGGTTTTGTGTCTCAAATATAAGCTTGCCGCTTGCGTTCATAGCCTACCTATGAGGGATTGAAACGCCGCAACCGTACAGCGCGATGTGAAACGCCAGCGGACAGTTCATAGCCTACCTATGAGGGATTGAAACGGGGCAAACTGGGCAATCCTAACTGGGAGCATTAACAGTTCATAGCCTACCTATGAGGGATTGAAACTAATAGCAGTGCATTTTTTGCAGCTCCCCTGACCGTGTTCATAGCCTACCTATGAGGGATTGAAACGTGCACTGCATCGCCCCAAGCGCGGCTAATTAGACCTGTTCATAGCCTACCTATGAGGGATTGAAACGAGAAAATGCCCAGTTAGTTCTGCGGCAGTATCATTGTTCATAGCCTACCTATGAGGGATTGAAACTGATGCGTGCTTTGGACGAGAGTGCTATTATTTCGTCGTTCATAGCCTACCTATGAGGGATTGAAACGAAAAAGCCTTCATTATTCCCTCAAACCGCAAACCGGTTCATAGCCTACCTATGAGGGATTGAAACGGCAATATTGCAGGTCGGCCGGCTCTCTCAGGCCCCTCGTTCATAGCCTACCTATGAGGGATTGAAACTTTTGTCTTCATCCTTCGCCAGCTCAGCGAGCACCTTTGTTCATAGCCTACCTATGAGGGATTGAAACGTCGTGGGGGCTGACCTACAAGACAGCTATGAAGCCCTGTTCATAGCCTACCTATGAGGGATTGAAACGCAAGGGTTTGCAATATGTTTTGCGGTATATTACCCGTTCATAGCCTACCTATGAGGGATTGAAACGTTCCTGGAGAGACTATACATGTTAAGACCCCTCGCGTTCATAGCCTACCTATGAGGGATTGAAACTACTGATAACCGTGCGGACCATGACCAAGCAAGAAAGTTCATAGCCTACCTATGAGGGATTGAAACGTCTCGTGTCTGTAGCACTGTTCCACGACAACAGCGTTCATAGCCTACCTATGAGGGATTGAAACGTATATAGGAATGGGGTTTAGGGTGTTTAGAAATACCGTTCATAGCCTACCTATGAGGGATTGAAACTACGGGATGCTGTTGCGGTGTTTATCGCGCATGTTTTCGTTCATAGCCTACCTATGAGGGATTGAAACGGTATCCGCCTCATTAAACTTGCCCCCCGCTGTCTTAGTTCATAGCCTACCTATGAGGGATTGAAACGCTTTATCCAGCCTGCGAGCTGGTTGGTGGGAAAGCAGTTCATAGCCTACCTATGAGGGATTGAAACCCGAGAGGAGGGACAGGGACGGCTTGTCTTGCTTACGTTCATAGCCTACCTATGAGGGATTGAAACATTGCGCACCTCATATAGTATCTGCCCCGCCCTCTCCGTTCATAGCCTACCTATGAGGGATTGAAACATTTATTTCGGATTTGTTTTCCCTAGCATAGATACAACGTTCATAGCCTACCTATGAGGGATTGAAACCTGCACAGGGATGGGCATCGTATTGACGCTTGAAAACGTTCATAGCCTACCTATGAGGGATTGAAACGAAAAACCTGGAGGGGATATACCATATGGGCGCTTTGGTTCATAGCCTACCTATGAGGGATTGAAACGCGGAGAGACCGGAACTGGCTAAGATGAAGGTGGAAGTGTTCATAGCCTACCTATGAGGGATTGAAACCTCTCAATAGCATTAGCTCCAAAGTTAACTCCTTCGTTCATAGCCTACCTATGAGGGATTGAAACCTAGGGTGGTGGGATTTGTGCTTGACAAGGTGGAAAGTTCATAGCCTACCTATGAGGGATTGAAACGCCATGGTGGAGGAGTTCCGAGCAAGGTATGGTGAGGGTTCATAGCCTACCTATGAGGGATTGAAACACAGCATCATAACACACAGCGCTAGGCATCGTATATCGTTCATAGCCTACCTATGAGGGATTGAAACCGAGACTGACACTGTACGGTGTTTATCCTTGGCTGAGCCGTTCATAGCCTACCTATGAGGGATTGAAACCGCTTTACAAGCAGGTTCCTGTGCAGTATCGCACACCGTTCATAGCCTACCTATGAGGGATTGAAACATCTGGTTGTGGAGGGTTCTCGTGAGGCGACCACGCGTTCATAGCCTACCTATGAGGGATTGAAACTACTCACATCGTAAGAGGATAAAATGAATCTGTGGACAGTTCATAGCCTACCTATGAGGGATTGAAACTAATAAAATACTTTAACCAGTTGGCGAAAATATTAGAGTTCATAGCCTACCTATGAGGGATTGAAACTTTTTTGAAATCCCCTCCGGGCAGACCAAAAAAGACAGTTCATAGCCTACCTATGAGGGATTGAAACTCATCATGCTGTAGAGGCGCACTATCAGAGGCATAAAAGTTCATAGCCTACCTATGAGGGATTGAAACTGTCCCGCGGGTAGTGGTGGCGTGTCTGGATGGTATAGTTCATAGCCTACCTATGAGGGATTGAAACGCGGGGTCAGGCACCGCCACGACAACATGATCGTAAAGGTTCATAGCCTACCTATGAGGGATTGAAACATTTATCTAACCACCATGACCCCTCTCCGCGTAGGTGGTTCATAGCCTACCTATGAGGGATTGAAACTGGGTTTGTCTCAAGATATGGGTATAGGTTCTTTCTTCAGTTCATAGCCTACCTATGAGGGATTGAAACATCCCGAGGCAGTTGCGGTGGAGGTGCGTGAGCTACGTTCATAGCCTACCTATGAGGGATTGAAACGGCAGATCCTATTGACCCAACCTGGCCTCACTTCGCGTTCATAGCCTACCTATGAGGGATTGAAACATCTAATGCAGGTCGTGGGCAAAATAGTAGCCATAGCGTTCATAGCCTACCTATGAGGGATTGAAACGTTGTCAACCACATCTTGCTTTCAATCCCACCCTCAGTTCATAGCCTACCTATGAGGGATTGAAACTCTCGTGCCTATAGCACTGCTCCACGACAGCAGCAATCGTTCATAGCCTACCTATGAGGGATTGAAACACCCCCTCCGCGTAAGCTCTATAGTGCACGAGACCAAGGTTCATAGCCTACCTATGAGGGATTGAAACTGCTGCGCCACGTGGTGGAGCGAGCACGGTGGGGAGAGTTCATAGCCTACCTATGAGGGATTGAAACTTGTACGGTAGCATCCCAGGGCACACTCGCAGAACCGTTCATAGCCTACCTATGAGGGATTGAAACGCGAACAGGCGACAGTGAGCTCTGCAGATCAAGCTCGTTCATAGCCTACCTATGAGGGATTGAAACTGGTTTGGTCTATATCTTCCACCTTTGCCTTTTTTTCGTTCATAGCCTACCTATGAGGGATTGAAACAGCGGTTGGGTTAGTTCGTGATTTCATGGCAGAGGCAAGTTCATAGCCTACCTATGAGGGATTGAAACGCCTTTTCAGGCCCCTCGTGAAGCTTTTGCATCTCAGGTTCATAGCCTACCTATGAGGGATTGAAACTGATAGCACGCAGTTCAGCTATAGTCCCTTTAAGGTCGTTCATAGCCTACCTATGAGGGATTGAAACGAAAGCCTCAAAAACCATAGAAAGCCTTGATGGATCAGGTTCATAGCCTACCTATGAGGGATTGAAACTCAGACACGGTAATTGATGGCTATGTAGCCGCGTTGTTGTTCATAGCCTACCTATGAGGGATTGAAACGGTGCTTATGGATTGTTGCTCGCGTTGCGGTATGATGGTTCATAGCCTACCTATGAGGGATTGAAACTGTGTCAAGTAATGAGGTAGAAACCACATTCTCATAGTTCATAGCCTACCTATGAGGGATTGAAACGACTTTAAGATAGTGGATATAGGCAACGACCGACCAGTTCATAGCCTACCTATGAGGGATTGAAACGGCACTACATACATATAGCAGTAACAGCGACTCTCAGTTCATAGCCTACCTATGAGGGATTGAAACTTTTGTCCCTCGCATGACGCGTAGGATTTGTTTATCAGTTCATAGCCTACCTATGAGGGATTGAAACTTTTCATGATGTCCTCCTTCAAGGGTTTTTTTGGTTCCGTTCATAGCCTACCTATGAGGGATTGAAACGGTTGCAGGTGTAAAGCGTGCTGTATAGGTTATCCGGTTCATAGCCTACCTATGAGGGATTGAAACCGGGATGTTGTTGTGGTGGGTCCTTACTCTCTTTCGTTCATAGCCTACCTATGAGGGATTGAAACTCCCTGTCCCTCCTTTCCCTCCTTTCCCTCCTTTCGGCTGTTCATAGCCTACCTATGAGGGATTGAAACTGGCTTATTTTCGCAGGAGTAGGTGCGGTCGTCACCAGGTTCATAGCCTACCTATGAGGGATTGAAACGTATAGCGTAGCGCCGCCTGTCAGGGCAACGCGTTCATAGCCTACCTATGAGGGATTGAAACCGGTGCTGTTTCGTAAACTTGCTGAGCTTGGTAAGGAAGTTCATAGCCTACCTATGAGGGATTGAAACAAACACAGGCTCAAGCTCAGCACTAACCCGCCATGGTGGTTCATAGCCTACCTATGAGGGATTGAAACGTCCCGAGTGCATCCAAGTATCCCGTTTTAGTCAACAGTTCATAGCCTACCTATGAGGGATTGAAACTGCTCCACTCGCGGGATAGCTTGGTTATTATATCTTCGTTCATAGCCTACCTATGAGGGATTGAAACATGTCGCCCTGGAAAAATTGGGAACTCCCATAAGAAGGTTCATAGCCTACCTATGAGGGATTGAAACTGTTGAGAGGTTCCCGGAGCCTGTAGGATTTTCAATGTTCATAGCCTACCTATGAGGGATTGAAACTAAGCGTAAACAGGCGCGCTTGTCTGGTTAGCCTCTGCGTTCATAGCCTACCTATGAGGGATTGAAACTTTGATAAAAAGGTTCCCGCGATGTTCAATTTCGGGGAGTTCATAGCCTACCTATGAGGGATTGAAACGAGGATATATATGAGGCTCTAATACTTTCAGCATGAGTTCATAGCCTACCTATGAGGGATTGAAACAATAGCTGTTGCAGGCAGCCACCGCACCCCACGGGATGTTCATAGCCTACCTATGAGGGATTGAAACCTCGTAGAGTGGAAACCTTTTCAAACAAATCCACCTGTTCATAGCCTACCTATGAGGGATTGAAACGAGCCTGTAGGGTTTTCAATTAAGGATGGGCAGTTTAGGTTCATAGCCTACCTATGAGGGATTGAAACAGGTGGCTAAGGCGCTGTTGCGCGAGCTAACAGGTTAGTTCATAGCCTACCTATGAGGGATTGAAACGTGATCCCGGGGCAGGTAAGACCTGGGCGGCCTTAGCGTTCATAGCCTACCTATGAGGGATTGAAACTGGGAAAATACACAAGGGCAATTATGGGAAATTAGAGTTCATAGCCTACCTATGAGGGATTGAAACGTATATGTATCTTTCGCAAGCTCAGCAAGAGTTTCTGTTCATAGCCTACCTATGAGGGATTGAAACATCCTGTTCCTCGCCCTACTGCGCCGAAAGGTCCCGCGTTCATAGCCTACCTATGAGGGATTGAAACTTATCACTAACTTTATCACCAACCGGCTCCTTCAGGTCTTGTTCATAGCCTACCTATGAGGGATTGAAACCTATATACACTGGGCAAACTGGGCAAACTGCCCTCTGTTCATAGCCTACCTATGAGGGATTGAAACGCTTGCGGAGGTGATTAAGACAATTGAGTTCCTATGGTTCATAGCCTACCTATGAGGGATTGAAACAATGATTGATTGGTCAGGAGCGACATTATACAAATCGTTCATAGCCTACCTATGAGGGATTGAAACTTCGGTGGAGTGGGATGCTGTTTTTTCTAAGAAGAAGGTTCATAGCCTACCTATGAGGGATTGAAACATTCATAACGCACGCTTGCAAGATCATCCTCTAACATGTTCATAGCCTACCTATGAGGGATTGAAACTCCTGATCCGCGGTGCCTGGATCAGGCGCGGTGATGGTTCATAGCCTACCTATGAGGGATTGAAACCATGATGGATGGGTTCCGCTCATTCAAATACCAGCAGCACAGAACCCTGTTCTCTTGGACAAAGTGCTTCTGGGTCAAACCAGTAAGTTATTACTACTTTATCAGAGCTCTCCCCTGTATTCAATGTCTGTGCCTCTCTGATACCTGCGCCCTGGAATCATATGCCCGTGATCTTGATCAGCGTGAACTTGAGACAGTTATGATCCTGCACAGAAAATAGGTTATAGCCCAGATTTTGCGGCGCCCGGGTTCCAGAGATAAAACTAAGCAATGTTATATGGACTGATCCATCGGCAATTCAAGGCTTACAGCCCGACGCAAAATCTGGGGTCCCTAAGAAACCAGAACCATCGCCTCGGGTATGTTCGGTCTCCCTAGATGCTCAAATACATGATCCTGCGCAGAAAGTGGGTTATAATATTCAGGTGGAGATTTTGCCCCTACAGAAAGGGATAATCTATGGCCCGGTGAACTCAAGGCGCCTTGGCCTGAGCTTGGGCATAAACCTCATGCCTACCGGCCACAAGGTCTGCTCTTTCAACTGTGTGTATTGCCAGTATGGTATAACCATGGCTCTCACCATGAGGCCAAACGCGGCTGAGTTGCCTTCACCCCAGGATGTTGACCGTGCCCTCCGCGATGCCCTTGCAAGCGTTAAGCCCCCGAGGTTCATAACCTTCTGTGGCAACGGCGAACCTACGCTTCATCCGAATTTTCCCGAAATAGCTCGCTTGGTCAGGCTTGTGCGGGACGAGCTTTCCCCTGGTTCTGAGATAGCCCTACTTTCCAACTCAACAGGGTTGCTCATTCCCGGAATCAGCATCGCAATAGATGAGCTCATAGACCTGCCAATAATGAAGCTGGACGCGGGAGACGAAGACACCTTCGCCTTGGTAGCGAGGCCAGCGCCGGGGATCAGTTTTGAATCCATACTTGAGGGTTTGCGAGGCCTGGAAGGCCACTTTGTCCTACAGACGCTTTTCCTTCGCGGTGCTGTTAATAATTCGGATGGCCCCCTACTTGACGCGTGGATGAAACGCGTTGGGGAACTAAGGCCCCGGTCCGTCCAGATCTACTCCATAGACAGGCCTTTTCCCACCCGTGGCCTGGAAATCGTTCCCCCCGAACGTTTGGGTGAGATAGCCGCAGAAACGAACAAGAGAACCGGAATTGAGGTCAAAACTTATGGCGTGGCAAGATTAAAAGGAGAAAACCCATCATGGTCATAGTGGCCATTTTTATCTCCCAGGCCGTGACAGCCCTCGCACTCTCTGGTGATGAGAAATATCTCGCCGTTGGCTTTTCCGACGGCTTCATCAGGATATACGATCCGGCCACCGGGGCCTCAATTGCCTCCCGTGCTTGCCATGATGACAAGGTCTATTCCCTTGATTTCATGAGTGATACCCTTTTGTCTGCTGGTCAGGGCAAGATTGGTGTCTGGTGCGCGGAGGCCCTTGGTGTGGCAAAAGCGTTGCCGGTTGAACCTCACCTGATAGTCTATTCAGCGTTTTTTAGGGGAGACGGCAAGGAGGTTGTCTCAACGGACGCAAGCTGTCGCATCCGGCTCTGGGATTTCCGCAAGCGCAAGCTCAGAAAGCAGCTAAGATACACGGGTCAGGATGTCAACCTGGTTCCGGCCTGCGCGGCGGTTTCGCCTGATGGGCAGTGGTTTTTCATAGGCTATCAGGGCTGGACATGCGAGGTTTGGGACCTTCAACGGCTTGAGAAGGTTAAGGTCTTTGATGTCTGGAGTCCCGTGAAACACTATGCTTGCGCCTTTTCACCAGACGGGAATACCCTTGTCTTTGCTGAAGACTGCTCTGTTCTCTCGTTTCGTGTCGGAACATGGCAGGCAGGGCCAGCAATTGATATAGAGGACACTGTGACCGCGCTGGCCTTTTCCCCGGACGGCAAGACCCTTTTCGTGGGGACAAGGGCTGGACTCGTCCAGGCGTGGCGGGAAGGGAAGAAGCTCGTGGAGACTGAGACAGGCAAGGAAAGGGTAAATGCGCTGGCGGTAGGGCAATTCCTGTATGCTGGCTGTGATGGAGGGCTGGTGATTTTGCCGATGACGTTCAGGGAGGAGTAAGAAGCGACGATGACAAACTTTCGCTACTTCCTGCTCTCCGGCAGGCCCAGCACCTCCCAGACCCTTTTCCATCTCACGCGGATGAGGTCCGGCTCCCGCGCTCGGAACATTTCGGCTGGCCATGGCCTTATGACCCCGTTCCGGTTCTCTGTCCACAATGGAACCGCCCATGGGCCGTCCAAGCGCTTTCCCGTGCTGTCAACGACAAGGCCAATGTATAGGAGGACCCCATCCCGGGGGTCTCCTTTCTCAATCGGTTGGTCCAGGCTGTAGTTTCGCCCCTGATTGGATATGAAATTTCCCAAGCTGTATGCTATCACGCATGCGCGGCCATCGGCCGCGCTGTATCCCTCAACCGGGCCGAGGACATGGGGATGGTGGCCAAGGATGACATCAGCACCAGCATCGCAAAGCTGGCGAGCAATTGCTTTTTGCTGGGATGTTGGCTCATTGACATATTCCGTTCCCCAGTGCAGGGATACAACTATAAAGTCAACCGAATCCCTGATCCGCGAGATGTCTTCCAATGTAGAGGCCTGGTCAAACATGTTAACCCGTGGTTTTACGGGGTTATCCGAATTGCCCGCCATGTTGAGCACGGTCGTGTAAGCCAGAAATGCAACCTTTACCCCGTTTTGCTCAATTATTAGTGGCCTCCTGGCTTCTTGGGCGTTTCTCCCCGCGCCCACGAAACCCAGGTTCAGGGAATCCATATAGAAACAGGTTTCGGAAAGGCCCTGGGGGCCTTGATCGAACATATGATTGTTTGCCAGGTTGAAAACCGTAAACCCGGCTCCGGCGAGCGCGGCCGTGGCCTCCGGATTCGCGTTGAAAACAAAGGGTCTCGGCGGTTTTCCGGTTTTCGGTGCGACCGGAAACTCCATGTTGACAAAACCCAGATCAGCCCAGCGTATTATTGGTGCCACTTTCTCATATAGGAAATCATAGCCGCTATCAGCCGCACAGCGCTGGACCGGCTGGTGCATGAGCGCGTCCCCTGTCGCAACCAGGAGCAATCGGGTGGAGAGGAGCGCGAGTAGGGTCATCTCAGGAGTCTGTTGTTCTGGCGTATTTGCAGGCCTTTCTGATCGGGCACTCCCCGCATTTTGGGCCACGCGGCCTGCAGAGCTCGCGGCCAAGCTCTATCAGGTTGATGTGTAGGGCATAGTAATCTCCGGACTCAAAGAGCTCCTCCAAGCACCGTGAAATCCTTTCCCTCGTCCACTTCTCGTCAGCAAGGCCGAGCCTTCTCGTCACCCTCGCTATGTGTGTGTCCACGGGGAAGAAGGGCATTCCGCACGAAAACAGTAGGCAGACCTTCGCGGTTTTGTCCCCTATACCCTTTATGCCCCTGAGGAGCGCATATGCCTGTGCCGGTCCCATTTTGCATATGAAGGAGAGGTCATAATCGTGCTCCGAGGCCATTTCCAAGAGCGCTTTTATTGCCTCCGTTTTCTGCTCGTGAAGGCCTGAGACCCGGATAGCATGGGTTATTTCCGAAACGCGGGCCTCGCGCATTTTCTCCCAGGATGCAAATCTTTCCGTGAGCCGGGAGTAAGCCTCGTCCCTCAGTTTATCCGTGGTGTTCTGGGACAGGATGGTTTTCACTAGGCAGTCCAGCAATGGTCTCGGCATTCGCCTCGGCCTGCCGTATCTGGCCTCAAGGGCTTTTGGGATTTCCTTTGTTTTCACGATTCCTAACAAGCGCCTTTCTTCTCTCTAGTGCCCTGAGTCTTATACGGGTTTTGGAGTTGAGCTTGTCAACCCTTGACTGGATGACATCTTGCGATCCCCCGTGTCTCCTGTAATAATATAGAACCTCATGAACCCGGCCTACCTCGTATCTCTCCGAGACCTTGAGGATAGCGTCATAATCCTCGCCATACATTCCGAACTCCTCGTCAAAACCGCCTATTTCCAGGAGGACTTCCCTTCGCCAACACCTGACCGCACCAGCACCCTCGCACCTCAGGATGTTGTTTCGGTCGTATTCAAGGTGTTTTACTATTCCGTTTGGAATGGGATTCATGTTCTCGTCGGTTATCTGGTAATATGATATACCGAGGCCACAGCTGGGGTTTGCTTCCATGAATTCCACCATTGTCCCTATGGTTTCTTTGGTGTAGGCGTCGTCCGAGTCCAACTGCAGAATATATTTTCCCCTCGCGGCTGCCAGGCCCGTGTTCAAAGCCAAAGCGATGGAACCCATTGGATTTTCAATAAGCCGGAGCATAGGATCCCTGAAACCCCTCACAATATCCCTTGTCTTGTCCTCGGAAGCGTTGTCAATGACTATGACTTCGTAATTACGGAAATCCTGGGCCAACGCGGATTCTATCGCGTGGCCTATGAATTTTTCCCTGTTGCGGACGGGTATCAAGACCGAGGCCATGAGGTCGTTTTCCCCCTTGCCAGAGGGGAAGGTTCGCTCTGGCTCAAAATCCTCCAGGAACGCGCCGCGCCTTCTGAGCATATCACAGAAGACCTCACGGAGCTCCGCGTCTCTTTCCGGCGGATAATTCAGGTATGCGAAGGATTCCCAGAGGTCCTGATTTTCTATAGATTTCCCGTCCCAGTATTCCCTGAGATCCGGCCTTGGTCTCAGGTGAGGCTCGTAAAAATAAAGGGGTTCCGCGATGGGGCGGGGGAGTAGTCCGGCTTCCTCAAGCACGAGCCTTGCCTGGTATTCCCAGGCGTGCGCGAATCTCTTGGCCCTAGTCTTCATTAGGTTTTCGGAGAGATACGCCCTTATTGGGCCAAAGGGAAACCTCTCTGTTATGTCGCCGTTGAAGGGGATGGCGGCGACTAATCCGGCGTCCGTCTCGTATGAAGAGTAGGCGAGGGAGACACCGGATTTCTTAAGCTCAGAAAGGAAACGGTCAAGCGCACCCTGAAACGGGAAGGTTCCGGCGTCCATGGCTAGGATGAGCGGCGCGCCAGTCGCGAGGGCAGAAGAAAGGGAGGGATGATAACGAACATCCCTCCCTGGTTTCCAAGAGGCTATCAAAGTTATTTCAATATATATTCGGCAAGGTCAACAACCCTCTCCGAATAACCCCATTCGTTGTCATACCAGCCGAAGACCTTGACCATGGTTCCATCAACGACCTGGGTGAGGAACGGGTCAATGAGAACCGACCTGCGCTCGCCAACTATGTCTATGGACACGAGCTCGTCCTCTGCTACGCCCATGTATTTCGGGTTTGCCTCGGAATAGGCGCGGAAGGCATCGTTTATTTCCTCTGCTGTCGTGGGCCTCTCAACCTCAACCGCGAAATCCACCAGCGAGGCATCCTGCGTGGGGACCCTGAGCGCGACCGCGTCAAGCTTGCCCTTGAGATCCGGATATATTATGGTTATTGCCTTAGCCGCGCCGGTTGATGTCGGTATTATTGAGACCCCTGCTGTGCGGGCTCGTCTGAGGTCCTTGTGCGGCGCATCCAGGATGCGCTGGTCATTGGTGTAGGCGTGGACCGTTGTCATGAGGCCCCTCTTTATCCCGAACCGTTCCTTTATGACGCGGACCATGTGTGCGAACGCGTTCGTCGTGCATGAAGCGTTGGAGACTATGTGATGTTTCTGTGGGTCATAGCTGTGCTCGTTGCAACCCATGACAAAGGTCGCGTCTATCTCACCCTTTGCGGGAGCGGTGATTATGACCTTTTTCACCGTGTCCCGGAGGTGCGCGCCGGCCTTGTCCTTTGACCTGAATGCCCCTGAGGCCTCAATGACCATATCGGCCTTCCATTCACCCCAGGGTATCTCTTTTGGGTCTTTGTGCGCTGTCACGGGATACTTCACGCCGTCAACGGAAATGAATCCGTCTCCCGCCTCAACCTTCCTGTTGTATTTGCCATAGACCGAGTCGTATTTTAGGAGTTGCGCGAGAATCGGAGCATCAAAGAGGTCGTTGATGCCCGCTATCCTGTGCCCTCTCTCAAGGGCTATCTTAAAAACCTGCCGGCCAACCCGGCCGAATCCGTTTATCCCTATGAGCATGGTTCTCCTCGGTTGGGATCAGGGTGATCCCATTTTATATCTCTTCTTCCTCGCCTTCCTGCTCAAAAAGCTTTTCCCTTGCCCTATCAACAAGCTCTTTGCCCTTTTCCTTGGCTTTATCAAGGGTTTCCTTCAGGCGCTCTCTGGTTTCCTCTCCGGAAGCTGGGGCGAGAAGCACGCCTATAGCGGCTCCAACTATAACTCCCAGGGCAAAACTAGCCAGGGCCCATCCAGTTGAACTGCCCCTGTCGCTCATTTCTATTTCCTCCGTTTGAATAGATTTCTGATGAGGTCAATCCCAGCGGCCAGGCCTGTTCCAAACCATCCTCCCTTCAGTTTCTCAGATATGGAAGAGATGACGCCGGAGACCGATGCAAGCCCGCCCGTTACTGTGTTAATGTTGGCCACGGCCCTTTCCATTTCCTCGGTTGCCCTGGCCAGGTTTTTCAGGATCGTTGGTAGCTCTGAGTTGGTTATCCTAACTGTATCTCTGCTGTCCCTGAAAAGGTTCCTGAGTTCAAGTAGGACCACGAAAAGCCCTATGGCCAAGAGGATTACCGAGAAGGCCACGGCTAGCCATAACACATCAAGAGAAGTCATCCTGAATATTATAAGGGCCAGGTTTCATCCTTTGCCAGTTTGGCCACCGGCAGTGATTCTTCCCGGCTGGCCTTTCTTGGCCCTATCGCAAGTTGGAGTAAGGGTTTGACGGGTTTCGGAGCAAAAATTGAGCTTCTCAAGTTATAACAAGAGCCACGGGCATTCCGAGACCATTTGAGGAAAGGATCACGAATAAAGGAATCTGTAGCCAGAAATGCGCATATACATACCCTCGCCGCTTGTCTTAGTTGTCAGGTTCCCAGGATTATCCAGGGTCACATTGTTTTTTGCCCTCTTCAAGCCTGATCCCCAGCTCCCTCAGCTGGCCTTCTTCCACTTCCGATGGAGAGCCTTCCATCAGGCCAGAACCCGATGTTGTTTTCGGAAATGCTATCACCTCCCTTATGCTTTCCTCGCCGCAGAGCATCGCCACTATTCTGTCAAAGCCCATTGCGATGCCGCCATGTGGAGGAGCGCCATATTCAAGCGCCTCAAGCAGGAACGAAAAATTCTCCGGGTTGAGGCCAGCGATTCTCAGAAGCCTCCTTTGGAGCTCTGGGTCATGGCAACGGATGGAACCTGAGCCGAGCTCTGCGCCATTTATGACCAGGTCATATTGAAGGCCCCTTATGCCCCATAGGAGCCGGCTAAGCGCACCGGGGGTTTCGCCCGGTTCCCAGCGTTGGCTAGCTGCTTGCAAAACAAGGTCCTCCAGTTCCACCAACATGTCCACGTCATCCGGGTTGGGCGTTGTAAAGACATGGTGCATGGGCTGAACACGGCCCTCTTCACGGTTCCACTCAAATAGAGGAAAATCCTGAACCCATAGTGTTTTATACTCGTTCTGGGGGATGATGTTCTTACTTTTTGCGACCCTGAGCCTCAGTGCGCCGGCAATTCCCTGAACGGTAGGGGCCTGTCCAGCTATAACCAAAAGCGTGTTTCCATCTTTGATCAGGCCTTTCTCAGTGTATTTGGCCAAGGGCCCAGATTCCGGCGGTTTGAACCAGAGAAGTCCTCCCGCGCCAAGGCTCTGGATGAAAGCGGCGTGATCCTCAATTTCTTTTCGGGATAGCTCGCACGGGACCTCAATCCCAATGATCGTGCCGCCACTAGCTATGGATTTATCCAGGATGCCAAAGCCCTTGCCGCGGTAGGTCTCGGTTAGATCCTGGAGCTCCATGTCAAACCTGAGATCTGGCTTGTCGGAGCCATACCTAGCCATTGCCTCCGCGTAGCTCAGCCTTGGGAAAGGCGGCCTGAGGTCAACACCGAGAATCTCTCCGAATAGCCTCCTCATGAACCCCTCAACCAGCTCATAGACCGCTTCGGGCGTGGCAAGTGCCATCTCAATGTCAATCTGGGTGAACTCAGGTTGTCGGTCAGCCCGAAGGTCCTCGTCCCTGAGACACTTGACTATCTGAAAATACCTGTCAACCCCTGCTATGGTGAGGATCTGCTTGTATATCTGCGGAGATTGCGGAAGGGCGTAGAACTTCCCCCTTTGTAATCGGCACGGCACGAGAAAATCCCTTGCCCCCTCAGGGGTGCTTTTTGCAAGGAGGGGCGTTTCTATCTCAAGGAACCCCTTCTCCCAGAGGTATGTCCTAACTATGGCCGCGGCCTGGTTCCTCACTTTCAGGTTCCGGATCATCCGTGGCCTCCTGAGATCAAGATAACGGTATCTGAGCCTCAGATCCTCGGCCGCGTCAGTCTCGTCCTCAATGAGAAAAGGGGGAGTTTTTGATTTGCCGAGAACGCTGAGGTCTGTTGCCACGACCTCCACATCTCCGGTGGGCATTTCTGGGTTTCTGTCCTTCTCGGGCCTCATGCGAACCCTGCCTAAAACCCCTATGAAAAACTCCCTACCTAGGGATTTTGCCTTTTCGGCAAGGTCCGGCGTCTCAAAAACCACCTGTGTCCTACCGTATCTATCCCTCAGATCAACAAAGGTCAGTCCCCCCAGGTCCCTGATCCTTCTGACCCAGCCAGCAAGACATACTTCCTTTCCATCGTCGGTTTTCCTCAGATCACCACAGGTATGAGTCCTCTTGAACACTCACAAAGTATAATCCAGGCGACTGCCTACTTACCTTATGTTCACCTTTGTTGCTTTGCTGCCCTCTGGGTATTCCAGGATGCCTATATAGACTCCGCCGGGGAGCGCTGGCAGTTTGAAAAGGTGTTCGCCCGGCCGCAACTCTCCCTCAAAGAGCCTGGAGACCATTCTCCCAGCGGGATCATAAATAGAAAGGGTTATCCGTGTCGCCTCCGGGAGCACGAGGAATAACCCGGATGCCCTTGCCGAGAACTGAATACCGGGTGTGGCCGTTTCCTCTTCTGTTTTCACCGCACTACATCCGGACACATTGCCGGGGTCATCCAGCGCGAGGAGGTTGTTCGTGGTGGCGGCCAAGGCGACCACTATCTCAAGGCAGTTATCATCGTCAATATCAGCGACCGCGGGGTCGTGTATGTCAGATGTGGGGGCGGTGTATGACCAGAGCAGTGTTCCATTTGGCCTCAGGCACAGGAGCTCTGAGCCCCTGTTGGGGACTATGATCTCAAGCGCGTTGTCCCCGTTTATGTCGGCAATTGCCAGGCCTCGGTGACACTCTGATCCAACGGCGTATGTCCACTGTATAGCGCCCGTCACTCCGTCAACGCAATAAATGTTGCTTGATGAACCAACCACGATTTCAAGGGCAGGGTCAGCGTCAATGTTCGCCGCTGCCGGAGAGGAATTTGAGCTTGAGGAAAGGGATACCTGTCTTTCCAGGGTTCCGCCTGCCGAATATATGTAGAGAACGCCGCCGGCCGATGCCACAACCTCAAGCGAGCCGTCGTTGTCAACATCCGCTATGAGTGGGGATGCCCAGCCGAATGACCCAACGAGCGCCGCGCTCCACTGCGCGGCCCCTGTGGCTCCGTCCCTGCAGTAAAGGGTTGAGCCTGATCCGACAACGACTTCCAGCGCTGGATCGCCATCAAGGTTCGCGACCGCGGGCGCATGATCTATATCACCGCCCAGGTTGATCTGCCATTCCTGCGCGCCGGTTATGGCGTCCGCACAGAGCAGATAACCGCTCCACGCTCCAACCACAACCTCGTATGCCCCGTCGTTGTCTAGGTCAGCGACCTTCGGGGAGCTCTCGCACACCGAAGAGCCTGTCGCTCTTGTCCAATTAATCGCACCCGTGTTCCCATTGAGGCAATACAGGTTTCCGTCACCCCATGAGCCAATGTATACTTCTTTTGTCCCGTCGCCGTTGACATCAATTATTGCTGGGACAGAGTTCCACGCGTCGCCTATATTCACAGCCCATGTCCGGGTCCCGTTGGAACCCCTGACCGCGTCGGTGCCACCACTCCAGAATGCCGTGAGAACATCAGTGAAACCATCGCTGTTGACATCATAAACGGAGACTCCGGTCTCTCCCCAATCATTTGAGGAACCCGTGTATATCCATTTCTGGCTCGGAGAGCTAGTCATCGCGCCTTTGCCCGTCATACGGTGGGTGTTCTGAAGGTCAACGCCAAACATTGGCCACCAATAAGCCTGGAAGAGAAAAACGCAAAATAATATCATACGTTCACCTCCACCTAAATTATACTGTGACCAATCGGGCGGGTGCAACGCGTCCGCTTGATCCCCGTCTGGCCCCGGCTTTATCATTTTGTCAGGAGGTTGATATGAACCTT
Source organism: Caldifarciminota bacterium (assembly GCA_049969615.1). Taxonomy (GTDB): domain Bacteria; phylum Hydrothermota; class Hydrothermia; order JBDRYB01; family JBDRYB01; genus JBDRYB01. The sequence goes on along the minus strand of JBMFOM010000001.1, from coordinate 10,958 downwards.
TTGCTCCTTGTTGGCGCTTATGCCACGCACGTCGTGGCATCTGGGTTGAATTATCCCCACGGTATTGCTATTGCGGAGATAAACGGAGACGGTAGGCCGGACATCCTTATATCCGCCACTTATGGAAGCCAGGTCTACTGGTATGAGAACTCTGGTTTCTGGACATTCGCCCAGCACTATGTTGGCTCTGCCAGCTACCCGCTCTACGTGGATGCTGGCGATCTTGATGGGGATGGCGACCAAGACATAGTTACGGGCGACTACTCCTATTCAGGTGTCTATATATTCTATAATTCCGGCAATGGTTCCTCTTTTGCATCCCAGCTCCTTCCCACATCTGGGTCTGTGTGGGAAGTTAACCTTGGCGATATTGACTCGGATGGCGACCTGGACATAGCCGCCAGCACAGGTGGAGGTGTTCTATGGTTCAGGAACGATGGCGCCGGGGTTTTTACCCAGATATATGTGGGGTCCCTCTATTCTCCGCATGGTTGCAGGTTGTTTGACATGGAAGGCGATGGCCACCTTGAGATAGCCGCGAGCGACCCGTTCCAGGTTTTCAAGAATGATGGCTCAGAGAACTTCACGCTCATTTATCAGGACGCTACCTTGCAATATGCCTGGGGCGTTGGCCCCATGGATATAAACAACGATGGTTTCATGGATATAGCCGTTAATGATTACTACGCAGGAGCCACCTATGTTTATTGGGGCAACATGTTTGGCGGTTTTACAAAGCAAGCCGTTGGCCTCGCCGGTGGCGCCGAGGGCATTGATGTGGGCGAGCTGAACGCGCACACAGGCGGCGATATAGCCGTTGGGGCGGCCGATGGCTGGGTTATATGCTATTATTACGCTGGCAGTGGATTCATGATAGATATTGTAGACAACCTATACGACGCTGACCTTGTTATCATAGCCGATCTGAACAACGACATGTGTCCTGACCTGGTGGCCTCTGGGCCGATGGGAAACCTTGTTATGGCATACGAGAATGGGAATTGTCCCTTCCAGGTTGGCGAGACAGCCGCAGGAAGGGAACCTCAGTTCAGGATCGTTTATTCAGGGACAGGCCCGGTAGCCTCCCTCAAGGATTGCTCCGGCAGTCTTGTGGTCTATGACGCGACCGGCAGGCTGATAAGGTCTTATCCCATTGAGGGGTCTGATCAGAGGATAAATCTCTCTGGCCTGGGGCCAGGGGTCTATGCCGCAATGGTCATGGGGGTTGAGACCCAGGTGTTCGTGGTAGGGAGATAACCGGGTATTGTCAGTGTTCCCTTCCTCAAATGGTCTTAGAATAACCGTGGCCCTTGTCATAACTTGAGAAGCTCAATTTTTGCTCTGGAACCACCAACCCTTGCTCCAACTTGTATAGGGCCAAGGGAGGCGATCACTATTGCCAGCGCCGAAAATGGGATTGATGCCCACGTCGTAACCCACCTTTTTACTTCTGCCTGGGAAAATGTCTATGATGTGGGTATACTGGTCACGAACGACGCGGATTTTGTTCCAGCGGTTGAGAGGATTCAGGAAAAGGGCATAAAGATCATCAACGCCAAATGGCGTGATGACGGTTTTGAACTTTCTAAGATCTGTTGGGCTTCTTTTGATCCGGATGATCTTATCGCCCAGATGCAGAAATAGCCTGTGGGGAACCTATACATCGGGAACCATTATAATTTACTCTTGATCCAGCAAAGGTTTGGTAAGTTTGAAATTCTCTCCTGGATAGGAGGGGGTCAGTTCGCGGATGTTTTTCTCGCGCTGGACACCATCATCCAGAGGGAATTCGCGATAAAGGTATCCCGTGCCAAGCAACGCGAGGCAGAGGCCATGATGGCAGAGGCTCGGGTCCTCGCTTCCCTGGATCATCCCAACATAGTCCGGTTCTATTCCGCTGATCTCATAGATGAGAAGCTCGTTCTGGTAATGGAATATGTTGAGGGCAAGAGCCTCCGGAGCCTCATTGACGAAGGTTCCCTTTCTCTGCCGAGAACTATACGCATAGCAACAGGAATCCTCACCGGTCTCCAATACGCGCACGAGAGGGGAATAATTCACAGGGACATAAAACCGGAGAATGTCCTTTTGGCCGAAGGCGAGAGGGTGAAGCTGACGGATTTTGGCCTTGCCGCGATTATCTCAAAGGAAGGATTTTCCGCTTCCATGGCTGGGACACCCCTCTACATGGCGCCGGAGGTCTGGGAGGGCCATGCTTTTCCCCAATCCGACCTTTGGAGCGCGGCCGCGGTCATATACGAGTGTTTGGCTGGTCATCCACCATTCTGGGATGAAAGCTACGAAGGCTTGCGGAAGAAAATGGTCTCTTCTAGGCCGAAACCGATTCCAAAGCTCTCTCAAGGGCTTAACCGTTTCCTGACTATGGCGCTTGATCCCTCTCCAGAGAAACGGCCTGCCTCAGCAAAGGCCATGCTTGATGAGTTCCTTGAATCATCTTCTATCCAGCATGCTGTAGTGGATATGGGCAGGCCGGTAGAGGAACCAAAGCCGGCCTCTCCAATCCTGGTTGGGCTTTCACCGGAGCAGGCCGAGGCGGTTCAACACGAGGGCCATCTTCTCATCCTTGGTGGCGCCGGAACCGGCAAGACAACCTGCATCGCGGCCAGGGCCGCGTGGTTCATCCGGGAGAAGGGTTTTACCCCAGAATCCGTATTTCTCTCAACATTCACGGGCCGTGGCGCGGGTGAGCTCCGCGAAAAGCTCCTGCCCCTTCTCTCCGAGAGCGAGATAAGGAGGATGTGGGTCGGCACCCTGCACTATCTCGCTGGCCGCATATTCTCTGCCGTTGCTGAGCGGGAGGGTTTTCCGGAGGATTTCCTAATCCTCGATCAGGAAAGCTGTTTGAAGATCATGCGTGAGCTCGCTGGTTCGGAGCGTCAGGCGGGCGCGATTCTCCGGGAAATTTCAAAAGCCAAGTCCAATCTCATCGGTCCCAGTGTATACAAGGAGAGGGCGGAGACCCCCTGGCAGAAAAGAGTAGCGGGTTTTTATGAGAGATACCAGGCGGCTCTTTTTTCCTGGGGTGCTCTGGATTACGACGATGTCATAATGCGCGCTGGACAGGCGCTCCGGGATAACCCTGATCTCATGGATGACCTGGGAAAAATTTTTCGGCTCATACTGGTTGACGAGTTTCAGGACCTCAACATGGCCCAGTACCGCCTCATAATGGCCTTGGCAGAGGGTGGGGCATGGCTTACGGCGACGGGCGATCCCCTCCAGGCAATATACGGATTTCGCGGCGCTTCTCCAAGGTTCCTTAATGCTTTTGCGGAACGTTTCAAGCCGCACAGAATTAGTCTGAACAGGAGTTATCGTAGCTATGAGGAGATACTTTCCCTTGCCAGGAACCTGATAGCCCATAATCCGGATCCACCCTCCCCAGTTTTTGCAATAAGGAGAGCAGACAGGGAGGTTGTTCACCTTGTCGCGCTTGATGATCCGGACAATGAGGCCTCATTTGCCGCAGATACGGTGGAAAGGCTTCTGGACGAGGGCAGGAATCCGGAGGACTTTGGTGTTCTTTTCAGGATGAACGCGCAGGCGAGGGCTTTTGAAGACGCTTTCTCAAGGCGCAGAATTCCCTTCAACATGGAAGGAGCCTCCAGCTTCTACAGGAGGCCGGAGGTCAGGGCTTCCCTCGCTTTCCTTCGGTTTATTTCTGGTCAGCGCGAGCGTGAGGATTTTGCCCTTATGCTCAAGCATTTCCTCGGTTTCAAGGGTGAAGAGATAAAATTGGCCACCCAAGGTTTTAGGCAGAAGCCTAGGCCGACAATGAGCAAGAAACTTCCAGAGGATAAGCTCCTAGCCCTGGATGCCCTATGGAGATACATCAACGACATTGGGCCGGGCGAATATGAGAACCTTTCCCCTCAGGAACTCCTGCGCCGTTTCTATGATTTCACAGGTTATTCAAGGGTTTTCGGGGACGCACACACCCCCGGCAGGATAATGGAGAGAGATAACATAGAGGAACTTCTGTTTCTCGCGGCCGGTTTTGGCAAGGGAGGCACGAGGCGTCTTCTCTCCCACATTGCTCTGAGCCAGGAACTCTCCGCGAAGGTCCGTGGCGCTGGGGGCGTGAGGCTTTTGACCCTCCACGGTGCTAAAGGGCTTGAGTTTCCCATTGTCTTTCTCACGGGGATGGCAGAGGGCCTTTTCCCTTCTGGTGCCGCGCTCACAAAGCCTTCTGATATGGCTGAGGAGAGGAGGCTTTGCTATGTCGCGGTAACCAGAGCGCTTGAAGAGCTATACATCACATATCCCAAGCGCAGCAGGGGCCGATATTTTGAGCCGTCCAGGTTCATTTACGAGATGTATGTCATGGGGAAATAGGAGCGAGTGCGACGCACCCGCTCCGTTCCCGGTTTAGCCCCATGTCTCTTGAATGATTCCACCCGCGGTCCAGCCTTATAATGTGAACCTATAAGTGGAGGTGTGATATGATATTGGTTCTTTTAACAGCGATAGACTTGACCACGGGTCAGGAGGTTTCTCAGTTCTCAGTGGTTTCCCTCGCGACGACAGGGCAAAATGCTGGTGCGGAAAACAAGGCCGGCGGTGTCCTGTGGGACCAAACCCACGGGATATACCTGGATTACAGGTTGAACGGGTGGTTCAGCATTCTCCGGGATACCCTGATCGGCCGCGGATACGCCCCTGAGACCACCGTGGCTGGCGTGAACAACATAGACCTGAGCCCATACAGGGTTATAGTCCTTTGCCTAGGTTCGGCCTGGAACTCAGCCTACAGTTCGGCCGAGGCGGACAGCCTTGTTGCTTTCGTGAACAGGGGAGGCTCCCTCGTTATTATGGGCGACAACACTGGTTGCCCGAACCCCAACCTGAACCCTGTCCTCTCCCGGTTCAACGTGGCTGCTGGCGTCGGAACACCCGGCGATTGCATAACATCCACCACAGCAAACCCTATTTACGCGCCCATATTCTCCGGGGTATCCTCTGCCTGTGGCGCCGCGACTGGCACGATAAGCGCGTCTTCCCCATCCGAGGTCATAGCCTGGTCATCGGCCAGCCCTTTGATGGCAGGCCGTTGCGATGACAACAAGGGTGGGGTGTTTCTCGTTGGGGACATAAACATCTGGGACAACTCTTATATCTACAATTATAACAATATGACCCTGATGATCAATGTTTTTGTCTGGGCGTCCGCGCCACCATGCAGACCTACTGGTTCCCTTGAGCCACCCGGTCCCGGGCCATCGCTCCGCGTTGCCCCTAACCCGGTCAAAGATTTACTCAGCCTCAGCCTTCCTTCCGGCTTTGAGAATGCCACCCTATACAACGCGGTGGGTGTTCCCGTAGCCAAGCTCTATGCTGGGAACAACGACCTCAGGGAACTCCCCGAAGGCGTTTATCTCCTGCGCGTGGGAGAGCAGACCAGGAGGGTGGTGAAGGTCAGGTGAATCTCCATAGCCGGCCATCTAGATTTAGGTTTCTGGAGAAGCTGTGAATTGGGGGTGTATAATTAAGATATGCTGATCATGCTTTATCCCAAGGGGGACGATGACGCGGGCTATCTGGCTTTCAAGGTAAAGGCCATAGCCTCTTCCCAAGGACTCAAGGTATATATTCCCCCGAGAATGAGGAGGCGCGAAGAACTCCCCAAGGAGGTGCGTTACAACCTCAAGAGGGCTAAGAAAGCCATTCTTTTGGTGGCTGATCCTGATGCGGAAATGGACCGCTACACCTGGGCCGAGATGATGTTTCTTTTGGAAGAAAATGTGCCCGTTAAAGCAGTGGTGCCTTTGGATTGGACAGGCCTCAGTTTGTTACACGAGATTGAAAGACTGGGTGTAGAAATTTTGCGTTACGAACCTTATCAACCTTATTCTCTCTGGGGGCTTCTGAATCAGGAGGTAAAGAATAGCACCGAGGCCAGACTTGAGGGCCAGGTTGCTGGGGCAGTGATTGCAATAGGACTTTTATTGCTTCTCATGTGGAGTCTCTCAGAAGTATCCAAGAAAAAGTGATGTCCCGGTTTGTTCGCCGTGTTGCTGTTGTTGATGCGATGATTCTCATAAAGATGTTGGATCGGGAGGAGGTGAGGGATGAGGCATTCGTTGATTTTTTTCTCGTTTCTTTTGATCTTGTGCTTATTCCAAAGGCCGTGAAGGGCGAAGTCAGGTGTGGCAGAAGGCATAACACACGATACAAGCTAGGTAGGCTCTTGAAAAAATGGGAAAGAGTAATAAGGCTGTGTCCGGTTCCCGTGCGGGATTTGGATAACCTGGCCGTTCTCCATTCGCTTATGCGATTGGGACGCGGGGAGCGAGAAGGCATAGCCCAGATCCTGGCCTTGATGGCAGGCTACAAAGAGATATATCTCATTTCAGACGATGGCGATGCGATCAATGAGTGCAAGAAGCTTGGTTTGAAGTACCTAAACTACGAACAATTCAGAAGGCGCGACATCCTCTAGCCCGTTCATAGGTCATTCATCTTTGCCTTGTAATCAAACCTTTCAAGGAAACCCGTATCAAAATCCCCCTTTCTGAATTCCTCGGAGGATATGACGACATGGTGGAAGGGTATTGTCGTTGGGACGCCTTCTATAACGAACTCCTCCAACGCCCTCATCATCCTCGCTATGGCCTCGTCCCTATCAGAGCCGTGGGCTATGAGCTTCGCGAGCAGGGAATCATAATAAGGTGGGATCTTGTATCCCTGATAAATATGCGAATCCACCCTGATCCCTGGGCCACCGGGCTTGTGCAGTGTCTTTATCGTCCCCGGAGAGGGCGCGAAATCCCTCTGTGGGGCCTCCGCGTTTATCCTTGCCTCTATCGCGTGGCCGCGAATTGCTATGTCGGATTGAGAGAAACCCAGTTTTTCGCCCTGGGCTATCCTTATTTGTTGTTTGATTATGTCCTTGCCCGTGACCATCTCTGTGACAGGGTGTTCAACCTGGACCCGTGTGTTCATCTCTATGAAATAAAATTTGCCCTCCTGGTCCATGATGAACTCAACCGTGCCAGCAGAGACATAACCGATTGCCGCGGCGCCGCGGGTCGCGGACTCGCCTAGGAGCTTTCTGGTCTCAGGTGAGACGACTGGTGAGGGCGATTCCTCTATGAGCTTCTGATGCCTGCGCTGAATTGAACACTCCCTCTCTCCCAGATAAACGACATTTCCGTGGGAATCCGCGAGTATCTGGACCTCTATGTGCCTCGGTCTCAGGATCAATTTCTCCAGATAAAGCCTTCCGTCGCCAAAAGCTGACTCCGCCTCTGAACCGGCAGATTGAAACTGCTTTTCCAGCTCAGAAGGTTCCTTTACTATCCTCATGCCCCTTCCCCCGCCTCCGGAGACCGCTTTCAGCAGAACCGGATACCCTGCTTTTTCAGCTATTTCTCTCGCCTGGTCAAGGTCGGCGATGGGCCCATCTGACCCCGGCACGACAGGCACGCCCGCCTTTTTCATGGCCTCCTTTGCCCTAGCTTTGTCTCCCATGTCCTCTATGGCCTCTGGTGATGGACCTATGAAGGTTATGCCATGGTCCCGGACAAGCCTGGCAAACTCAGGGTTTTCCGCTAGGAAGCCATATCCGGGATGAAGCGCGTCCGCGCCGGAGACCTCCGCGGCCGCGAGGACCCTGTGATAATGCAGATAACTCTCCCTCGGTGGAGGGGGGCCTATCTTAACTGAGTAATCCGCGAGCTGAACATGCATAGCGTTTTCATCCGCGTCAGAATAAATAGCCACTGATTCAAGGCCCATCTCCCGGAGGGCATAAATTATCCGAACCGCTATCTCACCTCTGTTCGCGACAAGGACTCTCTTGAACATAGTTTAATTATTGGGCAATGACGCATACAGGGGCAAGCACGGAAGCTGAAGATTGACCGCGGGTCTATGTGCCCGGGATGATTGTTGGAGCGCTGGGCCTCGGCAGGTCTCAGGACAATATGTCTGGCTCTTTATAATCCACATTCTCACAATACGATTTTTTGACGCCCCTCAATTCTAAGAATGAGGCCCGGAGCGGATCCTATATGATATGAAGTATCCCTCAATCTGGGACAGGCTCAAAATGGTTTGCAATCTGGGCATTTGGCCCGCGGCAAATTTATTTTCTTGCCTTTCTCTCGTATTCTTTCGCCTTATCTTCCATCCCCAGGGCCCTGTAGATCTCCGCGGCGTGGCTGTATATCTCCGGCTCCGGCTCTTCCAGAAGCGAAAGTGCCCTGTCAATGTAAGCCTTTGCCTTTTCCTTATCTCCCATCTTGAAATATATCCAGGCGTGGGTGTCAAGGTAGACCGGGTTGTCCGGTGAGAGCTCTTGGGCCCTCTGAGATAGCTTTCTCGCCTTTTCAAGGTCACCGCCTCTGACCGAGAGGGTATATGCCCAGTTGTTCAGAACACCGGCTAGGAAGTTCACGGTCTCCTGACTTTTCGTCCACCCCGTATCCGAGAGGATCAGGTTCTCTGTCTGGGAAAAAGCATAATCGCAGACCGTGAGGTCGCCATACTCAGAGTGCCACATTGCCAGCTCGTACCAGGCAGAGGGGTTATCGGGGTTTATCTCGGTCAGGCGTCTCAGGAAAGGCTCTATCTCCCTTTCCTTTCCGTGGGCCCGGAGGAAGCTCAGGAGCTTTTGCGTTTTTCCGGGGGCATCGGGCGCGGCCTCAGCGGCCTTCAGGTAATACTTCTCCGCGAGCCTGTTTTTCCCTCGTATCTCCATAGCCGCCCCCAGCAGTGAGAACGCTTCTGGTGAGTTACTGTCAGCTACTGCCAGGAGTGTTCTTGAGCCCTCGTCCATGTATCCCGTGTATATTTGAAGGAATCCCTTGTAGACGAGGTTAGTGGCAGATGGATTCAGACGGACAGCCGCGTCTATTTCCCTCGTTGCTTCCCATGGTTTCTTGAGCTCATATAGACTCCTGGCGAGGTAATAGTGCGTCTGATCATCGGATGGGTTGAGCGTGGACGCGGCACTGAGATATGCAAGGGCAGTCTGGTAATCCCCGTTGTTATAAAGCGCAAGACCCATCACCTTCATCAGGCCAGCGTCTCCCCTGTTTTTGGATATGGCATAGTTCAGGACGGTTATAGCGCTGTCCGGTTTGTCCTCTTTCAGGTATATCTCAGCGAGTTTTAGCGAGACAGCCCTGTCCCCTTGCTTTTCTTTAAGGGCAAGGTTATATTGATGTTTGGCGTCCTCGTAACCATTCAGTTTGTCGTAGGCAAATCCCCATACCAAGCGCAATCGGTATGTCAGGTCTCCGATGTTAAGGAGGCTAGAGACACCTTCCTCTTCAACCGAGAGCGAGCACGCCTTTTCCACGAGCATTTCTGCCCTTGGGCATAGGAGCAGTGCTTCGTCTGGCCGCTCGTTTCTGACCAGGAAGGATATGTAATCAACCAGGATGCCGGGCGAATCCGGCGCCAGCTCACAGGCCCTCAGATAAGCCTTTTCGGCCTCCTCGTTAATCCCTAGGTTATCAAAGACCATGCCTGCCAGGTGCACGGCCTCGGGATCCTCCGGAAACCTTTTCAACATGGCATAAGACAGGCTCCTGGTCTTACGCTCTGAACCGTAGTGAAACGAGAGCCTGATGGCATGTTGATAGAAAAGTGATGTCTCCGGGTGCTTTTTGATGCCCCAATCAGCCTTTTTCATGGCCTCCTTGTAGAAACCCTGGTTCGCCATGTAGTCTATTTGTTGGCTGAGATACTTTGGGTCACCCGTTTGGGTGTAGAGGCTGTCAAGCGCCTTGATCGCGCCCTGGTAATTCCCGGCCCTGAGATATTCCTCCAGGATCACCTCCGGGGTTAACCCCTCAAGGGGTTCTGGTTCCTGGGTTACAAGCAAAAACAAGCAAAATCCAATCATTTGCGCAATTCCAGGAGAAGCGTCACCAAACACAGATATGGATCGAGCCCTCGTCTGGTGCCCATTTCCCTTCGCAGGCTTTTCCCGATGAGAGTTAGGGTATCCCTCTCGGTGAGGAACCTCGCCATTTCCTCGTATGTCCTGGTCTTCCATGAGGGCCTGACCATGTTCTTCTGACCGAGCTTTGCCCACGCCATCGCGGATAATCCCTTGCCTATTGAGCCTATGAGGATGTCCGGCTTCATCCCCACGGCCATGCCATTATCGGTTTCCCGAAGCACCTGAGTGGTTTTACCAGAGATGGCGCTGTCCGTTATCCGGTATTCAGCGGCTTCGGGATCCTGGGACAGGATATTGTTCAATTGCTCTCTTGAACGGAGCTCTTCCTCCCCCAGGTATGTGGAGAGCTTCACCAGCTCATTTTTTGCCCTTCTGAGACCCCTGGGCAGGGATTCCACAAGCTCCCTCAGGGTATCTGGGGTGGTTCTGACTCCAAGGGATTTGAGTTGCCGAGCCACCCACGCGGTAAAGGTGGCCTCGTCCAGTGGGGGAAGTTCTACCAGATATGCCTTTTCCCCAATGTTCTCCTGTTTGCTGAGGCCCTTTGAGAGGAACTTGAAGGGATCTTCTTTCTTCTTGAGCTCCCTTTCAAATATCATGACCAGGGGCCTTTCGGGCATGAAGGCCGCTGAGAGTAGTGTGCTCCAGTTCTTCATCTTTTCCGCGGCCGTCACCAGCGCGATGAACGATTCCCCAAAAAGCCCCGTGAAAGAGCCGGCTATCACATCTCCTGGCCCATGTTCGTCGCCATAGAATCTCTTTATCCCGCGCGCCCCTGTCCTCTCCAGGAGCATTTCAAGGAACCTGTCAACCGGCAGGGTTTCTTGGCCAGAAAATATGTAGAAGGGCCTGAGCTCAAGCTTTGGGAAATCCCTGAGGAACTCAATGTGCCTCACCCTTATATTTTATTGCCCGGCGCGGCCTAGGGGCAAGATCGGCATAAAGGCGTGATCCTTTCCCCGGATGTGCTCATTTTTGATTCTCAGCATACCCCCCTGGTTTGAGAAAGCCCGGATGGGTCAGC